>JBBQRJ010000339.1:0-5536 GCA_038214955.1 Aggregatilineales bacterium
GGTTTGCCCAACGAAATGCAGTCGAAGTCCGCAAATCAGGCATGGGCGGCGCGGTGGATCAAGCGGCGGCTGATTGACGAACTCGGCTATAACGTCGATCATCTGCTGGTTACAACGATGGACGCGGATACCATGTGGCATCCCAACCATTTTTTCGCGCTGACTCATCTATTTGCGATCAACCCGAACCGCTATTTGCGTTTCTGGCAGTCCCCGATTCGCTATCACGGCAATATCTGGGAGATCAATCCCCTGCTGCGGACGGTCAATGCTTACGCAACGGCGCTTGAACTGGCGTATCTGGCGCATCCCTGGTGGATACCCATGCCGATGTCGTCCTACTCGCTCAGTTTGCGCCTGTTGGAGTCGAGCGGTTTCTGGGATGCAGATGTTATCGCGGACGAATGGCATATGTACATCAAAGCCTATTTCTCACGGGATGGCGAAGTTCAACTAGAACGGGTCTTTTTGCCCTTTCTGGCACAGGCTACGGGAGGCGCAACCCTGTTTGAAGCGATCAAGAATCGCTATCTGCAAACGCTACGACACGCATGGGGCAGCAAAGAGATCGGCTTTATGGTCGCCAAAATGCTGGAACACCCCGAAATTAATGTGCGTCCGTCGCTGCGACTGCTGTTTCGCATCTCCCACGATATTTTGATGGCGGGTGCAGGTTGGATGATCATCACGGTGGGTTCACAACTCCCGCTGATCCTCAACCCGTCGCTGTTAGGCGAAATCACGAAAGACGGCTTTAGCAATCCGCTGTTCGCGCTGCTGCAAATCGGGTTCATCCTCGTATCCGTGTTGGGGATCGTGTTCTGGTATCAAGATGTGATCGTCCGCCCGCCGCGACCTGCACATTGTCCGCAAACGATGAAAGAACGTGTGCTGACGCTGCTCAGTTTTCCGCTGCTGCCCGTCCTCACACTGGTCTTTGTGGCGCTCCCGACCATTCAAGCGCAAACCCGCTTGTTGATTGGAATGCCGCTTCAATTTCAAGTGACCAAGAAAGTTTAATTCGACCTGAGTTTCAGATAGACCCCACCCCCAACCCCTCCCCGAATTCAGGGAGGGGAGAAAACAAACTTTTCGCTCGTCCGTTTACATGGGAGAAAGGTTTAAGCTGAGGGGGAAAAAGTTATCTAAGTCACCTTACGCAGATCGTTATTTCTGACCCCACCCCCGACCCCTCCCCGAATTCGAGGAGGGGGGAAATCAGACTCCTGTTTGCGCCCTCCCCTGAATTCGGGGGAGGGAGGCGAGCGCAGCGAGCGGGGTGGGGGTCAAACTGACACCCTGCGTAAGGTAACTTTCTACTTTTAACTTCTTTCCTGTCCAGCAAAACGGGGAACCCGCCAACACCCCCATGCCGCGCCAAGTTCCCCGTTTTGTTTTGCTACTTACCAGTACACCGGTATCCGGTCTTGCGTTGCTCAGTTTGCTTTGTCGATAACAGTAAAACCCGCCCTGGTAGTTCGTCGCTCTTTAGAATTCGGTTATTCTGTAAGGTCGTGGGGCTTCACGACCTTACAAGAAGGTCGTTTAGCCGCTGGTGAAATATCCCGATGCGTGGTCATCACACATGATGTTCTTGCCTTTCCGCCGGTTCGCTCGACTCTAGCTTCCTAGAACAGCGACCATAACCGCGCCAACATGAGTAGTGAGCGGCGCTTACTGGAGGTTTGCGTTCGTTTCGCCTCGCGTACCAGTCGTTCTCTTTGTGCCTGCCGTTCAAGGTCGCGTTGTCGCTCTCGAAGGTTTCGGAGGTCATTTTGATTAAAGTTCATGATGTTTCTCTCGTCGTTCTGTGTTTCCGCTTCGCAAGTTGGCTATTCACTCGTTGGACGACCTGCGTCCCCGTTTGCTGCCCGTTACGACGATTTCCGTACCAGGCTCAACCCGACTTCTCGTTGACTGTTGTTCGCTTCGATCTCTTCCATCGTTTCCCTCGCCGTGTACATGACTTCTCGAAGCCATGCAATTAATTCGGCGTTGCTTAAGCTGGTAACTGCGCGAACGTCACCATCGCTGGCGGCGCTGTGTAGTTCGTCGAGTGCGTCCAAAAGAGTCGAAAGCCGTGACTCGTTGTAGAGCAGTTGTAAATTGGGTTGAGGTGTCATGGTAACCTCTCGAATATTACGCAAATAAAAAGGACGTGAGACTGATTGAACCTTCACAGTCTCACGCCCTTGTTAGGACCCTAGTATTTCGGGTGAGGGAGTCTAGGTTGACCTAGCTCCTCTCGCGTTTGACTGTCCTACTGCTTCGTAACCCGTCAGACTGACGCCGTTATCCCACGCGCCAATCGAACCGCACATCGCTGCGTGCGCCAAATCAGATGCATTGGCTCCGCGACGAGGCAGAATCATCCCTTGCGGCTTAAGGGGTGGCAGGGTGAAGGTCAGGACGTGTGCAAACATGGCTTAGGCACCCCGCTCGACGACTGTTTCGGTCAGCATAGCGAGGATGCTTTCGCCGGTGATAAACACACGGCGCATTCCATTGGGCTTGCTCACGCGCAAATGCCCGTTCTTCACCAGTCGCTTAAGCGTACTCAGGCTAATGCCTAAGGCTTCGGCGGCTTCTTGCCGGGAATACACTGCCCCGGGTTCGATTCTAGGTTTGAGTGATGTCACCATCCAACGAAATCCTTTCTCCACCGCCTCACGGCGGGGGACGCGCCAACCCCGCAACTTAATGGCGGTTTTGGGGCGCTCTGTTGATAATCGGGGTTGCCTTTAGCATCCCGCTGTCAATCTTTATGAACCGTACACAACGCATGAAGGCTCTTCTGCCGCTCATACAGAAAACAGGTTATCACGGATTTTTGGGCATGTCAAGCAGTCAGTTGCGAGTTTAAATAACTGTAATGGTTCAGGTTGGGTCAGGGGTTGACAGTTGGAGATAAATCCCCCCATAATAGCGTCTGAAAAGCGATGATCAGGACAAGTACGCAGGTCAAACGACTTGACAGGGAGCGCCCGCCATAGATTGAGAGCGGCGCACGTCGTCCCCGCCGAAATTCCCCTGATTTGTGCATTGAAATGCACGCGCTGACGGGTGAAAGGTTGATCCACAGCGGTCAATCGTGTAGTCTGCTCCGTATTTGCCAACGTGATAGGCGTGAATGAAGCGGATTGATTCCAAACGGAGTTGATCAAGCAGGGTGGTAACGCGGGAGACTCAACGCTCTCGTCCCTGAGGTTTATGGGGACGGGGGCGTTTTTTATTTCCAAGCCTCACCCCTGCCCCTCTCCGAACAGAGAGGGGTAAGGGCAACCTCACCCCCCAACCCCCTCTCCGAAAAAGGAGAGGGGGAGCAAAACAGGAAATACGGAAATTGGAGAAGGGTCAAGGCGATGCAAGAGAAATTAGCGGCGGCACATCTGGAAGCGTTAAATGAACTGGGCGCGGTCAATGACAGCGAGTCGCTCCGTGCGTGGGAATTGAAGGTTCTCGGCAAAAAAGGCGCGATCACCGAACTGGTGCGCGGCGTCGGGGCGCTGCCTAAAGAGGAACGCGCCGACTTTGGCAAGCGGGCAAACGAGGTCAAGCAGGCGCTTGAACTCGCTTATGCGGGTCGGGAGCAGTTGGTCAAGGAACGCGAATTAGCGCGTGATCTCGAACAGGGCGAAATTGATGTCACCCTGCCGGGACGCCCCCACCCGATTGGCGGTTTGCACCCTTCGACCACGACTCTACGCGAGTTCTACGCAATCTGGGCAGAGATGGGGTTTCAGGTCTATCGAAGCCGCGATGTCGAGACGGACGAAATGAACTTTGAACTGCTCAATATTCCGGCGCATCATCCGGCGCGTGATATGTGGGATACGTTCCACACGACCACGCCGGGAGTCGTCTTGCGGACGCATACGTCACCGGGGCAGATTCGCAGTATGCGCGATCTGGGCGATCACGGCACACAGCCGATCCGCGTGATTTTGCCGGGAATGTGCTACCGCTACGAACAGGTCAGCGTTCGCAGCGAAGTCCAGTTCCATCAGGTTGAAGGGGTGGCGATTGGCAAGAACATCCACCTGACCGACCTCAAGGGGACGGTTGCCGAGTTCGCCCGCCGTATGTTCGGGGCAGACAAAGACGTGCGCTTCCGTTCGAGCTACTTCCCGTTCACCGAGCCGAGCATGGAAGTCGATGTCGAGTGCTTGCTCTGCGACGGCAAGGGCTGTCAGATGTGCAAGTACAGCGGCTGGCTAGAGATCGCAGGGTGCGGCATGATGCATCCTATCGTATTGCAAAACGGCGGCTACGACCCGCGTGAGTGGAGCGGATTCGCTTTCGGCATGGGCGTGGAGCGCATGATCAATTTGAAATACGGCGTGAAGGACATCCGGTACTACTGGGGGAATGATCTTAGGTTCTTGGAGCAATTCTAAACCTCACCCCCCCAACCCCTCCCCGAACGGAGAGGGGGCGAGAGCAAATGACCGTGTAGGGACGCCCAACGGGGCGTCCGCTGTGTCTTATAGGCAAACGGACGCGCCGTTGCGCGTCCCTACGAATAGCGAATGAATGAGAGGACGAGGCATGCCTCGTCCTACAGGGAGAAAATTATGCTTGTACCTGTGAGTTGGTTAAAACAATACGTAGACATCACCGTGCCGATTGAGGCACTGGCGGAACGCATGACCGTCGCGGGGATGGAAGTCGCACACATCTATTACTACGGCGTGCCTCAACAGTTCGTTGAAGGCGTGCGTATGCCCCTCTCTGATCATCTGGTGTGGGATCGGGAAAAACTGGTGCTAGGCGCGATTCACGAGGTCAAGCCGCACCCGAACGCGGATAAACTCGTGCTGGCGATGGTCGATTACGGCGCAGATCAGCTTGAGCAGGTCGTGACCGGAGCGCCGAATCTGTTCGCCTATCGGGAATCGGGCGTGCTGACCAAACCGTTATGGACGGGGCTGGCGCTGGAAGGCGCGGAAGTATGGGACGGTCACAGCGACGAACCCAAGCGCATGATCCTCAAAGAGAAGCCTTTGCGCGGCATTCCGAACAAAAGCATGGTGTGTTCAGATAAAGAACTCGGCTTGTCTGACGAACATGACGGGATCATCCTCATGCACGACGATCCCGGTTTCGCACCGGGAACGCCGCTGCAAGACGTACTCGGTGATGTCGTGCTAGAAGTGGAACTGACGCCCAACCTCGCCCGCACATTCAGCATTCTGGGGATCGCCCGCGAAGTCGCCGCCCTGCTCGATCAACCGCTGCGCGAACCCTCTTACGATTTCGTGGCGGAAGGCGCATCCATTGAAGGCACGGCGCAAATCGAAATCCGTGAGCCGTCGCTCAACCCGCGTTTCACGTTCACGCTGCTGCGTGATACACAGGTCAAGCCGTCGCCGGAATGGATGCAGCGACGTTTGCGACTGGTGGGTCAGCGTCCGATCAATAACATCGTGGATGTGACCAACTATCTCATGTTCGAGATCGGGCAGCCGCTCCACGCCTACGACTATGACAAGCTGGTCGAACGGGCGAACGGCGGAACCCCCACGATCATCACGCG
>JBBQRJ010000340.1:0-5527 GCA_038214955.1 Aggregatilineales bacterium
CCCGCGATTGAGCCGCAGTGAACGCAGCGACCCCGCCCCGCCTCGTAGAAAACATCGGCTTGCGGCAGGTAATAACGCTGCACGTTCGCCATTTCAGGACGAACCCCGCCGCACGCCTCACAATAGAAGAATCCCGCGCCCAACGCACGGCTGTTCGTGCCGCAGTTGGGACAGTATTTGCGGGCTTCACGGCTCGTTTGAATGTAAGCATCGACACAGCGGCGAATGGCGCTGATGTGAACGCCAAACAGGTGATTAGAGGCGCGGCTGACGTTGCGCGTCATCATCCCGATCAGGTAGTTGCGCTCATCGAAAATCGGGTTGCCGCCCGCATCAGGGATTCGCGCTGCGTTGGTGGGAATCCAATGCGCGGGCATGATTCGCTGCGTCGGACGCTGCTGCACATGAAAACTCTCGCCGTTGTAGGTGACGACGTACAGCGGCGCATCATCTGGCACACGCGCCAGCGGCGTAATCGGCAGCAAACTTTCGGCGCGATGCTCGACGTACAGAATCGCTAGGTCGAGATCGGGAACAGAACTTACCACCATCGCCGGAAGCTGTCGCCCGCTGTGCAGTTCGACCATCACGCGATCTAACCCGCCGACGACATAGCGCGTCGTCACCATCAAACCGTCTTGCGTGACGAAAAAGCCTGTCCCCGCGCCGTTCGCCCCGCCGATCACATGACCGAGTGTATCCGCGATATTGACCGCGCCCGTCTGAGGTTGTGCTACAGGCGTAGGCACTGGAGGGGCTTGCTGCGCGGCGGGCATGTATCCCGTCCCGCTGATCGGGGAAAAGCCGCCTGTGTTCTGGGTGGGCAGTTGGGTATTCATGAGGGCGGCGAGTCGCTGCCTCGCTTCGGCATTGGTCGGGTCAAGCGTGATTGCTTCGCCGTAATGCGCCCGTTTGATCTGCGGGTCGTCGGTTGTCTCTGCCAACCACAGATAAGCGACAGCGAGAATTTCTGCCGGAAGTTCCCGTTTGAGCGCAATGCGAATCAAGCGGGCGCCTTCGGTTTTGCTTCCGGCTTGAGTGGCTTGGATGCCCATCTCTAAAATGCGTTGGGACATAAGTTTCAGCTTTCCTAGGCTCAATTGTTCTGACCCCTGTCCTATATTACAATGGATGCGGAAAGACGGTCACAAATTTCATGTGGTAGAGCGGTTGCAGTGCCGTAGAACATCATGTATATTGACGGCAATCGTCCGTTTTGCCAACGACTTCAAAGTGTAGGGGGCAGTTATGCCGCTTCAAGGCAATCTACGCGACTTTAGTACGACTCAACTGCTGAACTTGATCAATCTCGCGGGCAAAACCGGTACGTTGACGCTGTTTGAGGGTGTCAAAACCGGGGAGAAAGACGCTGTCGGCGGTGACAAGATGACTCCCGGGCGCGAACGAGCGCGGATTTCGTTCAAGGTCGGCAAGTTAATTCTGGCGGCGCTTGGTGGTCAAGATGGTAATCTGGTTTCCGTGCTGAACAAAGCCGGCAAACTGACTGACGAACAGGCACGCATCATTCGGGAACGTGCAAGGAATACCAGCGACAAAGCACTGGCGCTGCTGTTGATCAACGCAAATTATGTG
Organism: Aggregatilineales bacterium; assembly: GCA_038214955.1. Lineage (GTDB taxonomy): Bacteria > Chloroflexota > Anaerolineae > Aggregatilineales > Phototrophicaceae > Flexifilum. Next base: position 1,594 of record JBBQRJ010000340.1, read on the forward strand.
ACACAGCGCGATATTGTCAGCAGTATTCAACAGCATACGCTGGATGTAGTGTACAACCTGCTCGGCTGGTCAGAAGGTCCGTTTCGTTTCGAGGATAATTCGCTGCCCAGCAGTGATCGAATCCTCGTGCCGATTGATCTTGAAAATGTGATCATCGAAGGGGCGCGGCGCATCAAAGAGGTCGAGCAGTTGAATTCGCACCTGCCGAACCTCGATATGGCGCTGAAGTTTCCTGATAACCCGCGTGAGAAATTCAAGGGGATTCACCTGAGCGTCGAAGAATGGCGCGTCGTTTCGTTTGTGAACCCCAAAAACACGATCCGTCAAATTGCCAAAGCCAATAATATGTCGGAAGTTGAAATCCGACGCATTATCTATGGTTTAGAACAAGCCGGATTGGTGGAAATCGTGCGTCCAGCGGCGGCGGAAGTCCCTGCGAGAGCAGGTGCATCGGGTAAGCCTCAAGTGCCAGCCGCACGTAAAGCGCCGCCCGTGCAAAAGACGGTCGTCAATCGGCTGATCGACAAGATTCGATCCATCTAAACTTTACCCTTTTGTGGATGAGCGGATAAAGCTATGCAAACAGTCAAGATGGTGATTACGGGCCCGTTTAGCTCTGGCAAAACGGAGTTCATTCGTTCGATCAGTGAGATCGATGTGGTGACCACCGAACGAGGGATCACCTCAGACGCGGAACGGGCGATCAAAGAATCAACCACCGTCGCCATGGACTTTGGGCGCATCACGGTGGATGATGATCTCGTTCTGTATTTGTTCGGTACACCGGGTCAACGACGTTTCGATTTTATGTGGGAAATTCTCGCAGAGGGAATGCTCGGTTTCGTCGTCATGGTGGACAGCACCAAACCCGAAACATTCCGCGAAGCGAAAAGCATCCTTGAAACATTCCGCGCCTATGCCCCGACTCCGTATGTGGTCGCGGCAAACAAACAAGATCACGGCGAAGCATGGAACACGGACGATCTCCGCATTGCGTTACGCATCGAAGACGGCGTGAAACTACTGCCGTGCGTGGCGCGTGACAAAGAGAGCGTCAAAACAGTTTTGCTCGAACTACTCTACTCGATTCTTGAGGAGATGGAGAGCTAATTCCCCGACCCTCAAAAGCGTAGAGGATACCATTGTGGCAAGTTTGGTCACTGAACAGGGCATTGTCCATTATGAGGCTTATGGGCGGGGGCGACCTGTTCTCCTGCTGCATGGGTGGCTCAATTCATGGGCATTATGGCGTCAAACGATTGAACTGCTCGGCAAAGAGTTCCGTATGTACGCGCTCGATTTTTTCGGATTCGGCGATTCGGGTACTCAAGCAGAAGAGTTCTCGGTCAATAACTTTGTCCTGATGGTCGATCAATTTATGGATCGCATGGGGATCGTCAAAGCCCCGCTCGTCGGTCATTCGATGGGCGGCACGGTCTCATTAAGCGCCGCGATTCGTCACCCGGAAAAAGTCGTTAAGGTGATCGTGATCGGTTCGCCCATTCAGGGATCCTCACTGAGTCCCCTGCTCAAGATGGCGGGGTATCGCGGGTGGGTCGGCTTGGGGCAAACGACGCCGCTGCTCTACCATGCATTTCAACGGGGATTCCAGCCGTTTTTGCGGGCATATTCTTACCTGCTGGCGAAAGATGGTAAAACGCTTGGCAACATGCTCACCGCTGATGCCGCCAAGATCACCGCCGCGCCTTTCTTCGAGAGCATTGGCACGCTGCGCGAAACCGATTTGCGTCCGCGTTTGAAAGAACTCACGATGCCTGTTCTGGGAATTTATGGTCGTAAAGACCTGATTGTTGACTCTGGACAAGGCAAAGTCTTGAAAGACTGTTTGCCTTCGAGTCGGGTCGAAATGTTTGAGGGATCGGGACACTTCCCGATGATGGACGAGTCGGATCGATTCCACGCTACGCTGCGCGAATTTCTCTACCACAGCTAAAAACTCAACTGAAAGCCAAAAAATGCGCCGTTACATTATTGAGGATATACGCCACGTTCCACCGTTCAATCAGCCAGCCAGCCTGCTGACGATTGGGATTAAAAACTTGAAGATTCACCATGAAGAGGTGTTTCTGCGTCATTTCAAGTTTGCGCTCGACTTAGGCGGCACGTTCACCAGTCGGCGCGATCTGGTCAGTGTGCGCGGGCCGGCGCTGGTGTACCGTGACAGCGTGTGGTTTGACGACGAGTTTTTAGAGTATTTCATGCGGGCGGCGGTCAATTCTAAACAAGCGTGCCGCGCTGCTATCCCTGCCGATGATCCCGCGTTTCGCGCCTATACCCTGCCCCTCGCACGCGGCTTTGAAGCGTCGGTTGATGCCAGTGGCAAAGCGATCTTTTTAGCGGATTTGTGGTACTTCCCTGTCGATTACACGCCCGATATTGTGCCGATTGTCGTCCCCAGTGACGCCGAAGAAATGGGCTTTTACAGCGTGCCAGACTTCATGACGATGGAGCAAGGCGACCTAACGCATTATGCGCCCGCCCGCGCCATCGTCTCGGTAGAAAGTTGGGTACACGTCTATTTCGCCAGCATCATTTACGGGCAGTTTGGGCGCGGCAGCCGCTTTGATCGTTACGTGCAAACACACAATTTCTATTCGCTCAAACTGCTGTGGCGTGCGGTGATGGAACAGCGTCAACTGCTGTCTACCTCAGAGGTGGTTAAGGTGGGCAAAGGGACGAGCATCCACCCTACCGCCGTGATCACGGGACCTGCCTCGATTGGCGAGAACTGCAATATTGGTCCCGGCGTGCTGCTCGATAACTGCACCATTGGCGATAACGTCACGATTGATGACGGCTGCGTGTTGATGATGTCGTCGGTTGGTAACGGGTGCTTCTTGCCCTTCCGCGCCGCGCTGTACCTGACGGCGGTCATGGAAAATACGATCATCGCGCAGAATACCTGCTTACAAATGTGCGTGATCGGGCGAAACAGCTTTGTTGGCGCGGGCAACACCTTCACCGATTTCAATCTACTAGAACAAAAACCAATTCGCGCTGTCAACATTGACGGCGAACTGATGGATGTGGGTCAGGTGGTGTTGGGGAGCGCAGTCGGTCACAACTGCCGCATCGGGTCGGGCATGGTGATGTTTCCCGGACGCATGATCGAGTCGGATGTGTTGATGGTGGCATCGCCACAGCGCCGCGTGATCAGCCGCAGCGTCACCTACGAGGAAAGCGATCATCACTATGTGGGCGGCAGCACGCATCACAAGCGGCATTATCCGCGTCCCGATGAGAAAAGCCGCGAAGAGGAATGGGACGCATGGTAGACGACACCTTTGCGTTTATCATTCACCCAATCCAGATCAAAAAAGATGTCGCCCGCAAATATCCGCTGCTTGGCAAACTCCTCACCGAACGCCAGATCAACACTTTCTCGCGCTTTTTCCCGCCTGTCTACCTGTCAGAAATTGAGGGGATTCGCTCTGTCTCAACCGGGCGCGAACTCAAAGGCTGGTTGATCGCGTGTCCGTTCACGCCACCCACGATGATGTCTCTCTCCGTTAACAGGGTTTATGACAAGATCGTCGCGTGTGGTCACATGGCAGAGGAACTCGGCGCGAAAATTTTGGGACTCGGCGCGTATACCTCGGTGGTGGGGGATGCGGGCAAAACCATCGCGGATCGGCTGAACATTCCGGTCACGACGGGCGACAGCTACACCGTGACTATGGCAGTTGAGGCGATCCGCGAAGCGGCGCGGGTGATGGATATTGTCATGCGCCAGTCAACGGTGGCGGTGGTCGGCGCAACGGGCGCAATCGGCAAGACATGCGCCGAACTGCTGGCGGGCGAAAGCGCGAAGTTGATCCTCGTGGGGCGGCGGCTCGAAGGCTTGGAGGAAGTACGCGATCTATGTACGGGGAAATCTGCCGAAGTCGTGATCAGCACAGAGATGAGCGCCATT
>JBBQRJ010000341.1:0-5526 GCA_038214955.1 Aggregatilineales bacterium
GCCCGATGAGCCATGCTAGCGCGATCCCCATCATGCCCACGATGCCGACTAGTCGGCTTTGCGGCTGTACGATCCCCGTAAAAGTTGCGCCGAGCGTCAAGTAGAGGAGACAGAAGGCGTAGACGACGGCACGAGCGAACACAGATTATTCCTTCATACTGCAAAACATATTGCTAAAAATACAGCTCACAACTCGCCCTATCTTAGCAGTGAAAGGACAAATCGTACACGTTAAAGGCGAGACTCTTGCCCGATAATCTACATTTATGGCGTCTCGTCTGTGTGGTATCATTCGGGGGGCAGGGTTGCAATGAAAGGCTGACTCAAGTGGACATTCAAGGAAAGCGCCTGATGGTCATCGGGGGCGCGGGTTTTGTTGGTTCTCACATCGTTGATCAACTGCTTGATGAACAACCCGCAGAGATCATTGTTTATGACAATTTCGCACGGGGGACTCGCGCTAATCTACAACAAGCGTCCTCCGATTCTCGTGTCCGCGTGGTCGATGCTTCGATTACTGATATTCCCACCCTGCGCCGCGAAATGGATGGCGCAGACGGTGTGTTTCACTTAGCGGCGTTATGGTTGGGCGAATGTGTGGACGATCCTCGTTCGGCGGTTGACGTGAACATCGTCGGCACCTACAACGTGATCGAAGCTGTACGCGATCTCGGCGTTAAGCGACTTGTATACTCCTCCTCCGCCTCGGTGTACGGCGATGCGATCAGCGTTCCGATGACCGAAGACCACCCGTTCAATAACCGCACCATGTACGGCGCAACCAAGATCGCCGGAGAGCAAATGCTCCGCGCCATTCACGAACAAACTAAACTGCCCTATGTGGGCTATCGCTATATGAACATCTATGGTCCGCGTATGGATTACAAAGGCACCTATGTTAGCGTGATCATGCGGGTGTTAGACCGGATTGCGGAAGGTAAAGCGCCCGTCATTTTCGGGGACGGATCGCAAAGCTACGACTTTGTGTATGTGTCTGATATTGCGCGTGCCAACGTTCTGGGCATGAAGTCTGACGTAACCGACCAATTTTTCAATATTGGAATGGGCGTGCGGACGACGATCAATGAACTGGTCGATATGCTGCTGGAACTCACCGGGTCGAACCTCAAGGCGGAATACAAACCACAGGAAAAGATGTTTGTACAGCATCGCATCGGCAGCGTCGAAAAAGCAGCAGAACTGCTCGGTTTTACGGCGAAAGTCCCGTTGATCGATGGGCTGCGCGAACTGGTCAACTGGCGCATCTCTCAGGGATTGAACATCAAACTTGTAGACAACGGTTCATAACAAGGTGCTGCCGTGAACCCCTCCCTGTTTAATCTTTTAGTTGATCCCCGTGAGCGTTTGCCACTCCGGTTGCTCGATGAGTCCTCAGAGGGTGATGAGGTCATCCGTGGTTTTCTTGTGGGGGCAGACAGCACCGTTTATAAAGTTCACGCAGGTATTCCGCGTTTTGTGAACGTGGATGATGATAAACAGGCTCAAACCCGCGATGCTTTTGCCTTCAAATGGCAAAAACGCGAAACTTATGAAACGCCAGAGTTTGAGGCGGTTTATGCGGCATGGCTTTGTGAAAAGTATGGTTTCGCGTCTCTGGATGAGCAAAGCGCGTATTTTGATGGACGCAAGCGCATCCTTGATATAGGAACGGGCAGCGGGGGCGCATCACTTCCTTGGTTAAGACACCCTCGCTGGACAGGCGCTGCCATGTGGGTCGGTGTGGACATTTCAGCAGCGATTGACGTTGCGAAAGATCGCCTCGGCGGTAGTGCTAATACTCATTTTGTGCAAGCCGACGCGCTGCAACTGCCCTTTGCCGATGGCGCTTTTGACACCCTCCTGTCGGAAGGGGTGCTGCACCATACGCCGTCGACTCGTGCTGCGATCTTATCAGCGGCGCGGGTGCTTGAAGTCGGGGGCGAATTTCATTTTTATGTCTACCGACGCAAAGCACCGATCCGCGAATATACAGATGATTATGTTCGTGAGGCGATTCGCGGTTTGAGTGACGAAGAGGCATGGCACGAAATGCGGTCGCTGACTCAGTTAGGGCGGGCGCTGGCTGAACTTGAAGTACAGGTTGATGTGCCTGATGTTCCTCTGCTAGAGATTAAAGCTGGACGCTATGACGTACAGCGATTAATCTACTGGAATTTCGCTAAGCTATTCTGGAATACTGCGCTGTCCTTTGAAGCGAATGTACATGTCAACTTTGACTGGTACAGACCTCAATACGCGCATCGCCAGACCGAGGATGAAATCAGGACTTGGTGCGCCGAAGCAGGCTTGCGAATTGAGCGGTTACACGAGCAAGAAAGCGGTTATACCGTCAAAGCTGTGAAGGAATAACCCATGTGTGGAATTGCGGGCGTATTTCGTTTCGATGGACAACCTATTTCGACCCCAACCCTCAAACACATGTCCGATGTGATCGCACACCGGGGACCCGATGGGGAGGGACACTATACCGATGGTGCGGTTGGGTTAGCGCATCGACGCCTAGCGATTATTGATCTCTCGCCGGGTGGACGCCAGCCCATGTCAAACGCCGATGGCAGCGTGATCCTCATCTACAACGGGGAATTGTTCAACTATCAAGAACTTCGCGTTCGCTTGCAAGCGGCGGGTTATGGTTTCGTGTCGCAGTCGGATACTGAAGTCATTCTTCACGCTTACGAGGCATGGGGGGCGGACTGCGTGAAGCAGTTCAACGGGCAATTCGCGTTTGTGATCTGGGATCGCCCCCGTCAACGGATGTTTCTGGCGCGGGATCGGTTTGGAGTCAAGCCGCTGTACTACTTTCAAGATTCTGAGAAGTTCGTGTTTGCGTCCGAGATTAAGGCGATTCTTGCTTATCCCAACGTGTCACGCTCGGTTGATGTTTCTGCGCTCAACGAATACTTCACGTTTCAGAATGTCCTGACCGATCACACCCTGTTTGACGGGATTCAACTGCTGCCCGCTGGTTGTTTCCTGACAGTAGATGCGAACGGCGTGAATCAAACCCGTTACTGGGATTATTGCTTCAGTGATGAACCGCTGTCGCTGAGTGAAGATGAAGCGGCAGAAGAGTTGTTTCGCCTGTTCAAACAGGCGGTCACTCGCCAGTTGATCAGTGATGTGCCTGTTGCGTCTTATTTGAGCGGCGGCATGGACTCTGGTTCGATTACGGCGATTGCACGTCAGAATCTGGGTCGCATCATGACGTTTACGGGCGGATTTGACCTGTCGTCGGCTTCGGGGCTTGAACTTGGTTTTGATGAACGCGCCCGTGCGGAAGTCATGGCGAATTTGTTCAAGACCGAACATTACGAGGTCGTATTGCACGCGGGTGACATGGAACATGTGATGCCGGAACTGATCTGGCATCTTGAAGATTTGCGCGTGGGTCAGTGTTACCCGAATTACTACGTCGCTCGCCTCGCGGGGAAGTTCGTCAAAGTGGTACTGTCCGGCGCTGGCGGGGATGAGTTGTTCGGCGGCTATCCATGGCGCTACTATCGTGGGATGCAAAGCAGCAGTCAAGCAGAGTTTTATCGCAATTATTATGCGTTCTGGCAGCGTCTCACCCCCGACGAGGACAAAAGTCAGTTGTTTGCGCCGGGTGTGCATCGGGCAATGAATGGGCAGTCCACCTTTGATGTGTTTTGTGGGGTTATGGAACCCGGTGGTCTACGCTATGAAACCAGCGAAGATTTTGTCAATGCCTCGCTCTACTTTGAGATCAAGACGTTTTTACATGGGCTTCTGCTGGTTGAGGATAAAGTGAGCATGGCACATTCGTTAGAAGCGCGTGTGCCATTCCTTGATAACGATCTGGTCGATTTTGCAATGCGTGTGCCAGCGCGTTACAAGCTCAAAAGCCTGAGCCAATCGGCGTCTCCAGTTGATGAAGACGATGTTGTCAAGCGACAGCGTTACAATGCACAGACGGGCGACGGCAAAGCGATTTTGCGGAAGGCGATGAATCGGCACATGCCGCCGGAGATCGCAGACGGGGTGAAGCAGGGATTTAGTGCGCCGGACGCGAGTTGGTTTCGCGGGGAAAGCATCGAGTACATTAACGACCTGCTGAGAAGCCCACGCGCCCGCATCTACGATTATTTGCAGATGCCGTATGTGACTAGCAAGTTGGATGAACATACGGCGGGGCAAAAGAATAACCGCCTATTCATCTGGTCGCTGCTAAGTTTTGAGTGGTGGTTGCGGAAATTCATAGTGTGATGAGGAAAAGCTAATCCATGTGTGGTATTGCTGGTTTGATCAGTTTAGATGGCTCAACGATAGACGAAGATTCTTTGCGCCGTGTCAACAATGAATTAGCACATCGCGGTCCCGATGGGGATGGAATTTTTTGTAACGCTCAAGTAGGATTGGCACACCGTAGACTCGCAATCATCGACCCCAGATTAGGGATACAACCGTTTATTCGGGACGGGATAGTTCTCACTTTTAACGGCGAAATCTATAATTATGTAGAAATTCGTAAAGAATTAGAAAGTCGCTGTACATTTTCAACCCACTCTGATACCGAGGTGCTGATTCGCGCTTTTCAAATCTATGGGATTGAATGCCTTCGCCATTTTCGCGGCATGTTTGCGTTTGCGATTTATGACCCGTCACAGCATGTCGTGTATATTGTTCGGGATCGGCTAGGTATTAAGCCACTCTACTACTATCAAGACTCACAACAGTTGGCTTTCGCTTCCGAATTGACTTCGCTGTTGGAGCTTCCGGCTATCCCGCGCCGAATCAATCCAGCGGCTGTTTCTGCTTATTTCAACTATCAATACGTGCCTACGCCTTTAAGCATTTACGATGATATTCATAAGCTGGAACCGGGTGCTTATCTGCGTATTGATCTCGATAGTGGGCATGTAGACAAACAGCAGTACTGGCAAATGGACGTAAATGTTCATGCCTGCAATGAGGCTGAGGCACTTGAAGAACTTAACAGTGTTTTAGACGAAACAATTCGAATTTATACACGCAGCGATGTCCCCTTTGGGGCATTTTTGAGCGGCGGTGTTGATTCCAGCCTTGTCACAGCGATTATGAGCAAGCATCTTTCTGACCCAGTGCGTACCTTTACCATTGCTTTTCGGGAAGAACAGCACTCTGAAGCAAGATACGCTGCGGAAGTTAGCAGGATTCTAGGAACTCAACACACGGAAACAACTGTTACTTTCGACATGGCACTGGATAAGTTGCAACTGTTTGTCCGACATTTCGGAGAGCCGTTTAGCGATTCTTCTGCGATACCTACCTATTTTGTTTCACAAGCGGCAGCAGCCCATGTAAAAATGGTGCTGTCGGGAGATGGTGGTGACGAACTCTTTGGCGGTTACAACAGTTACGCCGACATCTACAAAACGCTCTCAACGCCAATGTTGACTCATCTTGCCAACGCTGCACGTCCCTTTATATCATTACTGCCTTCTATGCGAGCGCAGCAGTTTGTTGAACGGCGAAGCGCGACTCTTGCTGAACAGCATCGACGACATA
>JBBQRJ010000342.1:0-5513 GCA_038214955.1 Aggregatilineales bacterium
GCGGCGACATCTTCCGGTAAGCCGGGACGCTGACGCTCTGCATCAAAGTAACGAACCTGACACAGTAACAACCCGCCGTTGTAGATGATCTGTGGCGCACCGAACATGAGTTGCACCAATGCTTCTGTCGTCACCGGATTGAGTTCTTGCCAATGATGAATACTGACATGGCGTAAATCCTTCTCATCGAGGCGGATCATTTCCATACGACGGGCGACTTTGGCGTAGCTTTCCGCGAGGATCGTTTCGGGATACTGCGGATTTTCGCCGTTCAGGAAGCATAACCAGGGCTGCTCATGTCCGGCGTCCTCTTTGCTGCGAAAGCCGATCACCTTGCGCCAATCGGTGTGGCTGGTCGAACGCAAATGCTCAACACGCGCCCAATCCGTCGCATCGTGCGATAAATTCCACAGCGCAATGGGGTACACCGGACTCGGCGTCTGGAAATCGAACCAACCCGAATCGCTGTAGCGGTATGGCACAACAAAGAGTTCAGTTTCCGGCGTGTGCTGATCGAGCAGTCCGATCCAGTGATGACCCAGACTCATCGCCAGTTCGCCTAACTTGCGCGTCTGCCCAAGCGCGTGAATCGCGTCAATTTGCGAACGGGGCAAATCGAGATATGCCTTATCGCCTGTGATTAGATACGCGCTTGCACCGCCCACAATCGCCGCCATGCACACGTTGTAATAACCGTGCGGCCAGCTCCAACCGTACAACCCGCCGTACCACTTGCCGTTGATGTACTCGCCCACCTCACCGGAAAGCCCCACGTTATCAGGCAGCAAACCGCCATTCTGACGGGCGCGATCCTGCCACGCGCCGACATAATCGGTAATCCAGCCGCGATACTTTTCATCACCTGTGAGCAAAAAAGCATTAGCGATCAAGCTGGTGACGATCAGGTTCGTCGCCGTATCGCCTTTGCCCATGCGTTCCTGCATGACTTCGCCCATGCGCCGCGCCAAAACCGGATCACGCAGATCATCATAGGAAGTAATGCCGTCAACATCTTGATAAGGCAGACCGTAGGGAGCCATATACGGATACCATTCGTAAATTGGCTCACCATCGAAGTAACCCCAACGTGCGCCCTCGCTGCCGTTGTGCGGCGCACGGATGATTTTGTGCTGCGGGTCGTAATTGAGCGCGTCGGGGTCTTCATTCAGGTATAAGCCTGCGAACCGCCGCGCCCGTTCGATCAGTTTGGGATTGGTGGGATCGGCAAGGCAAAGAAAGTAGAAGTAGATATAGCTCTCACCCTGATGAAATTGATCGTAGCCGCGCTCGTATTCCTTATAGACGAGTCCGATCCGGGTCAACTGCTTGGTGACGCCATCCCAATGGTGATGTGCCATCGACAACAAATGATCGCCGCCTCCCATCAGGTACAGCAGCGCCCAGTTGTAGAAACTCTCGTAGAAGTCGTCTGCGCCATCACGGGTTTGAAACGAGTCGTCTTGATCGTCGCGCCAGATCAATGAACCGTCAGGGCGCGTATATTTGGCAGCAAAAGGATGCACTGCATCACTCATCACATCAATGAGTTTGCGCTGCCACACCGCCCAACCCGGCGGAAACGTGATCGGGATGTTGGCTTGAATAGTTTTGATGGGTTTGAAAAGTTTCATATTTCACTGCCTTGACAAGCAATTTAATTCAACCTACAATGGCAATTATAAAGTGGTCTGACCACTAGGTCAATAGGTCAATTACAACTTTGCGGGCGAAACTATTTCTAAAGTGGATTTATGGACGCATCTTTTGAACAACCAATGAAAACATCCGTCGTTCCAGTCGCTGCACCGCGCAAACGATTCGAATCGCTGAGAGGGCATAAATTTAGTCGCAACCTCGTTTGGTTATTGATGTCGCTGCCCGCCATCCTCTGGATTCTCGTTTTCAAGTACATGACGCTGTTCGGCGTGTGGATTGCGTTCACCGACTTCAAAGTGCGGCGCGGCGTGTTTGGCAGTGATTTTGTGGGGTTAGATAATTTCCGTTTCTTGTTCGCCACCGATACTGCCCTGCGTGCCACCGCGAACACGATCTTCCTCAATGTGCTGTTTATCACAGGAGGGTTGGTTGCCTCGCTGCTCATTGCGTGGTTGATGTACGAAATCTACAGCAGCAAACTGACCCGTTTCTATCAAACGATGCTGCTGCTGCCCCGCTTCATCTCGTGGGTGGTCGTTGGCTATTTCGTTTACGCCCTGCTAGCGACAGACAACGGTTTGATCAACAACATTTTGCGAAACGTAGGTTTGCAGCCGATCTCGTGGTACGCCACACCACAGGCTTGGCCCGGTATTTTACTGCTCACCAGTTTATGGAGCGGCATGGGTATTGGCAGCCTGATTTACCTGTCGGGGATGCTGGCAATTGACCTTCAACTGTTCGAGGCTGCCCGTATTGACGGGGCGAACAAGTGGCAGCAGTTCAGTCATATCACCTTACCGATCATCCTGCCGCTGGTGGTGATCAACCTACTGCTCTCGCTGGCGTTCATCTTGAATGCTGATTTCGGGTTGTTCTTTCAGGTGACGCGCAATCAACCGCTGTTGTACTCGACCACTGACGTTCTCGATACGTATATCTACCGTTCTTTGATCGTGACTCAAAACGTCAGCATGGCGGCGGCGGCACAGTTCTACCAGTCGATTGTCGGTTTCGTTCTCGTACTCCTGTTCAACTGGATCGTGCGACGTATCGAGCGTGCGGACGAACCGCTCGCTTTGTTTTAGAGGCTCATCATGGCGACTTATTCCCAAAAACTACGCGAACAAAAACGACTGGACACGGATCGTTTAATGAACTTATTGAGCCGATTTAGCATTCATATCGTCATCATACTGCTATCGCTCGGCTGTTTGTTCCCGCTCCTGTTGATCGTCTCAGCATCATTTACAGACGAAATTGCGCTGACCCGCTTCGGCTATAACCTCATTCCGACGCAATTCAGCACTGACGCTTATGCGGCGATTTTCCGAACTCCCGGCGTGATTATCCGAGCGTATCTGGTCACCATTTTTACAACTGTCGTGGGAACAATCCTCGCCCTTGCGCTCATGTCGCCACTGGCATATGCCCTCTCGCGTCCTGACTTCATTTTGAGGAAACCACTGTCGCTGTTCGTCTTTTTCACCATGTTATTTAGCGGTGGAATCGTTCCCTATTACATTTTGATGACCCAGTATTTGCGTGTACAAGATACCGTCTTGGCACTGATCCTCCCGTACTTAGTGGTTGTCTACTATGTGCTGATTCTGCGAACCTATTTCGCGGCGCTCCCGTCTGAATTGATCGACGCGGCGCGGGTGGATGGCGCGGGCGAGTTCCGCATTTTCCTCTCGATTGCGCTTCCATTAGCGAAACCCGCCCTTGCGACGATTGCACTGTTCACCGCGCTCAATTACTGGAACGACTGGACGACGGCGCTCTATTTCGTGCGTGACCCGCAGTTGTATCCGCTGCAATACATGCTCTACATCATCCAGAGCAACGCACAGGCGATGCAGCTTCAGGGGAGCGTCGGCAACATCACCGTGGGCGAAGTCCCCACCCAAACAGCGCGTATGGCGATGGCAGTTTTAGCGACAGGTCCCGCCGCGCTCATGTTTCTTGTTTTCCAACGCTACCTTGTACGGGGTGTGACGCTTGGAGCATTTAGATAGGCATTACTGCGGTTTAACCGCTTTAGGATGCACGTTCGATAGTTAAATCACAAGGAGTTTTCCTCATGGCAAAAGGATTTTCTAGACGTAATTTTCTCAAGTCAATGGGTGTCGCCGCAGCAGCCGGCGGCTTAAATTTTGCGGGGCTTTCCAGACTCGCCGCCGCCGGTGCAGGGCGCTATCAAGATTTGCCGCGCTTAGTTTATCTGTATCCCGGCTCACCCCAACCCGACGTGCAAACGGTACAAGATGTACTGAGCGCATATATGGCAGAACGTATCGGCGCGACCATTGAACTTCGCGCTATTGATTGGGGGGCATTTGATGGACAAATTGGTTTGATCAATGCGTCGGCTGAAAATTATGATTTGGCGTTCACCGCACCTTGGATCAACAATTACTATACCAACATCAATCAGGAATACTTAGCCTCGATTGGCGACATGCTCCCCGAACTCGCACCCAATTACTGGGCAAGTTTGACCCCCGAAACGTGGGAAGCGGCACGGGTCGGCGGCGGCATCTACGGCGGCATCAATCAGCAAATTTTCGTCAAACCGTTTGGTCCCTATCTCCGCACGGATGTGTTGGAAGCCCTCAGCTTGGGCGATGCTTTCGCCGCACTCACCAGCTACGAACAGCTTGACCCGATCATGGCGGCGATCAAAGAATATGCCGACCAAGATGACACACTCACCCACGTCACCTATAACCTCGCGCAGATCATGGTCGCGGAAAACTGGGGTTTTGATCCGCAAAACTCAGGCTTGATTGTTCGCAGCAGCGATCCGTCGGCACAGGTCGAAATTTACAGCCAGACGGATGAATATCGTCAGGCAGCAGAAACGATTCGCCGTTGGTATCTGGCAGGTTACGCCCCGTCTGACGTGGCGCTGTGGAGCGAAATGGATGCGGCGTGGACGGCGGGTCAGTACGCTTTGCGCGTCTCGGATATTGTGAAGCCCGGCGGCAACGCCGAAGTTGAAGCGCGTTGGGGTTGGGCGGTCACGAGCAAGCCCATCGCTGAACCGCTGCTGACAACCGGTGGTGTCACCGCGACGTTGAACGGCGTCAGTTCGGTTTCCGCACATCCTGATCTGGCAGTCCGCTACCTTGAACTGGTCAACAGCGATCCTGTGTTCTATAACACGCTGTGCAAGGGCATTATGGGGACGCACTGGGAATGGGCGGACGAATCGCAGCAGTTGATTCGCCCCGCGAACGGCGCGGCGGGCTTTGGCGATACAGGCTACAACCCTAACACCGACTGGATGTTCGGCAATGTGTTTAATTCGTACTACAGTGATCCCACGCAGATCGGCGCATGGCCCGAAACAGCGGAACTCAACCGCAATGCGCGTCCGTCCCCGCTTCTCGGTTTCACATTCAATGGTTCGGCGGTTGAAACAGAAATCGCCTCCATTTCAGCAGTAACGCAGGAATTTGGCAGTCCGTTGGGCAGCGGTTTGGTCGATGTTGCCGAAGGCTTGGCAGCTTACAACCAAGCACAACTTGACGCAGGTATCGAGCGCGTGCGCGACGAAATGCAGAGCCAGATCGACGCTTGGAAGTCGGCAAACGCCTAACGCAAACGATTGGCGTAAAGAAAAATTAGGGGCGGGGCAGTTTCCCTGCCCGGTTGAACCGGGCGACCCCATGGGGTCTTGCGCGTCAAGATAAGCGATTTGCCGGAGGCTCAAGCCTCCGGCAAGGGGTAGAAAGCCTCCTAAAGGAGGCTCAAACGCGCTCCGTCAGTGTCTATTTCCGACTCATCCTCCCATGTAAACGACGCTTTTGCTGACTCCCCTCCCTGAATTCGGGGAGGGGTCGGGGGTGGGG
>JBBQRJ010000343.1:0-5500 GCA_038214955.1 Aggregatilineales bacterium
CACATACCTGACCACCTATACGAACGACAATCTATTTTCAGGTGCGCTTAAGAAACACATGGAGCGCGGGCAAATCATCGTCGGACATGATGTATGGATCGGCTATGGTGTGGTGATTCTGCAAGGCGTGAATATTGCCAACGGCGCAATTGTTGGCGCGGGTTCAGTCGTCACTAAAGATGTTCCCCCTTACAGCATCGTCGCTGGCAATCCCGCCCGCGTGTTGAAAATGCGTTTCGACCAGAGATTCGTCGATCAATTACAGCAGTTGAAGTGGTGGGATTTGCTGCCAGATCAACTGCACGTCTACCGTGAGTTGTTCGACATCGATTTTGAAGCTGAACCCGACAGGGCGTTAGCATTGATTGAATCCTACTTGCAGAAGGCAATTTAGCATGACCCTGATTATTGCCGAGATCGGCTCTGTGCATGATGGCAGTTTCGGGAATGCCAAACGCCTGATCGATGCCATTGCCACAACGGGCGCAGATGTCGCCAAGTTTCAAACGCATATCGCCCCCGCCGAAACGCTCCGCAATGCGCCCATGCCTTCGTATTTCAAAGGCGAACCGCGTTTTGAATATTTCGAGCGCACAGGCTACACCCGCGAAAAATGGGCAGAACTCAAAGCCCACTGCGAATCGGTAGGCTTAGAATTTATCTCGTCCCCGTTCTCGATTGAGGCTGTCGAACTGCTCGACTCGATTGGCATGGTGCGCTGGAAAATTCCGTCGGGCGAAATTACAAATCTCCCTATGCTAGATGCCCTCGCACAAACGGGTAAACCCGTGATTCTCTCGTCGGGGATGAGTTCATGGGCAGAACTTGATCGGGCTGTCGAGACGATCCTCAAGCATCATGACCGCCTATCCATACTACAATGTACGTCAGAATACCCCTGCCCCTATGAAGAAGTGGGCATGAACGTTATGCTAGAAATGCGCCAGCGGTATAACCTCCCTGTTGGTTTCTCCGACCACACGCTGACCATTTATGCGCCCATCGTGGCAACAACGCTCGGCGCGTCAATCATCGAGAAACATTTCACCTTCAGCCGGTTGATGTATGGCAGCGACGCCCGCCACTCGCTTGAACCCAACGAGTTCAAGCAGATGGTAGACGGCATTCGCGCCGCCGAACTCATGATCGGTTCGCAGGTAGACAAAGACGCTGTAGTCGTCAAAATGCGCGAGATGAAAGACATTTTCGAGAAAAGCGTCGTATCGGTAGTCGATATTCCCGCCGATACCCTCATCACCGCCGAGATGCTGGCGGTCAAAAAACCCGGAACGGGTATTCCCGCACGGCGGCTCAACGAAGTCATTGGCTGTCGTGCTGTTCAACACATCCCCAGAGATACAGTTTTGCAGGAAGCATACATCCATGCGTAAGATTTGCGTCGTCATCGGTTCACGGGCGAACTACAGCAGCATTAAATCAGCGATGCGGGCAATTCAGCAGCACCCCAACCTCGAACTTCAATTGGTCGTGGGCGCATCTGCCGTGCTTGATCGGTATGGCGCGGTGGTCAACCTCATCGAAAAAGACGGGTTCAAAGCGGCAGCGAAAGTATTCATGCTGGTGGAAGGTGAAAACCCCACCACAATGGCAAAATCGACGGGCTTGGGCTTGATCGAACTGCCCACCATTTTCGAGCAGTTGCAGCCCGATATTGTGCTGACCGTTGGAGATCGCTTTGAAACAATGGCGACCACGCTGGCGGCGGCATACATGAACATTCCGCTGGCGCACACGATGGGCGGCGAAGTTTCTGGCACGATTGATGAAAGTATACGTCATGCCGTGACCAAATTCGCGCACATCCATTTCCCGGCGTGTTCCGAGGCGCAAGAACGCATCATTAAGCTGGGCGAACGCCCCGAAGATATTTACCTTGTCGGCTGTCCCCGCATCGACCTTGTAGCCGATGTACTGGAACAGCACAAGAACGGAATCGGCGCATCGCTGTTTGAGGATGGGGTTGGCGGCAAGTTCGATCTGTCGCAGCCCTTTATGATGCTTTCACAGCACCCCGTCACCACTGAATACGGCGCGGGCGAACGGGAAATCACCGAGTCGCTGATGGCAATTCATCAGTTAGGCATCCCCACGATTGCGTTGTGGCCCAACTCTGACGCGGGGTCAGAAGATATTTCACGCGGGATGCGTAAGTTCCGCGAACACTTTGACGACTCGAAGATTCACTTCTTCAAAAATCTACCCACGGATACGTATATCGCCTTGATGAGCCGCACCGCCTGTTTGATCGGCAACAGCAGCAGCGCCATTCGTGAAGGCGCGTATATCGGCACCCCCTCCATCAACATTGGCTCACGCCAGAACATGCGTCAGCGCGGCAGCAATGTGCTTGATGTTGAAGCCAACCGCGAAGACATCTCCGACGCCATCAACCAGCAGTTGAAGCATGGGCGCTATGACTCCGAACCCATTTACGGCGACGGTCACGCGGGCGAACGCATTGCCGATGTACTCTCGAAATGTTCATGGCGTTTGCAAAAGGTCATCACCTACTAAATATGAACGTTCTCGGCTTGATCACTGCGCGGGGCGGCTCGAAAAGCATCCCGCATAAGAATATTGCGCCGCTGGGCGGGCGTCCGTTGATCGCTTACACGGCGGACGCGGCGCTCCACAGCACGCAAATTACGCGGATCATCCTGTCAACTGACGACGAAAAAATTGCACAGGTAGGGCGCGAATGTGGCATTGATGTGCCGTTCATGCGCCCTGCCGAACTAGCGAGTGACACAGCCACCAGTCTTTCGGTTGCACAACACGCGATTCGCTGGCTGGCAGACCAACAGGACTGGCAAACTGACATTGTGGTGATCTTGCAGCCGACATCACCGTTTCGCACATCCCGCCACCTTGACGAGGCGCTCAGCGCCATGATCGCGGCAAACGCAGACACGGTGGTCAGCGTGGTTGAAGTGCCGCATCATTTCAGCCCGTACAAGCTGATGAATCTAAACGACGGGCGTCTCACCAATTTCTGGGATCAACCGCTGCCGAGCGTGCGCCGTCAGGATGTGCCGCGTTTGTACGCCCGCAACGGACCTGCGATTTTAGGCGTGAAAAGCGCGGTTGTGCTGGAACGCGCCAGCTTTTACGGCGATCACATCATTCCATATCTCATGAACGAATCCGAATCCATCGACATTGATACGCCCTTCGACCTGAAAATGGCGGAATGGCTCTTATCTGTGAAAGGCACGGAGTAGATGAACAAACCACATACCTTCAATCACCGAATACTCGTGGCGGTCAACCAACTGCTGCTGCCGCTGAATCTCAGGCTGTACCGTCTGCGCGACCATCAACCCCTTGAGGATCGTTATGTGGTCAAGCCGCCGCTGGTCGTGCAGGCGATCACAGGAATGCGAAATCCGGTCGTGCTGGATGTGGGCGCATCGGAAGGGGACATGGTCGCGTTCGTTCTGGAACACGCCCCCGCCGCCACGATCTACGCTTTTGAACCTCAGCCCGACGAAGCGTCCAGCATCCGCGCGCGTTTCAAGGATCAGCCGGGCGTACACGTTTTCCAAGTTGGTGTGGGCGAAAAACCGGGAATGCTGACGTTTCATGTCAACGAAAAAAAGCAGGCGTCCTCTTTCCTCGCCAGTAATGAGGTCGGTCAGTCCAATGCGCCATTCCTCAACGAGACGGACGCGATTTCGGTCGAAGTGATTTGCCTCGATGACTGGTATCAGCAGCTTGCCACGCCCCCTGCACAGATCGATCTGCTGAAACTCGATGTGCAGGGCTACGAACCGAATGTCCTACGCGGAGCAACGGAAGTGCTTAAACGCACGCGCGCCATTGTCGTGGAAGCCGCCTTAATGCCGATGTATGAGGGACAGCTCCCCTACGAACAGCTTATCCCCGTGATTCAACAGCATGGATTCTCCATTACAGCAGCGGGCGCTGGTTATCATAACAAGACGAATGGGCATTTGATCGAAGTGGATGTTTTGCTGACCCGGAGTCAGGCATGAAGGCGCTCTTTTGTGGTTTAGGCTCTATCGGTCAACGTCATTTACGCAACCTTCGCACAGTGATGGGCAATGACATCGAGATTTTAGCCTATCGTCAGCGCGGCGGCGGACCCGTTCTCAACGCCGATATGAGCGTGCGCGTCGGTGCTGACCTCGAATCGGCTTACAATTTACGCTCGTTCACCAACCTGGATGATGCGCTTAACGAACAGCCGGAGTTGGTGTTTGTCACCAACCCTAATTCGCTTCATTTGCCCGTCGCACTGGCGGCGGCGAAAGCGGGCGCACATCTATTCATCGAGAAACCTGTGTCGCACTCGCTTGAAGGTCTGGACGAACTGTCGGCACTGGTCGCACAAAAGAACCTGACTGCATTCGTCGCATACCAGTTTCGTTTTCACCCCGGCTTACAGTGGATCAAAAACAAGGTGCAAAGCGGCGCACTCGGTCAGCTTGCCTCCGCACATATTGTCAACGGCGAATACCTCCCCGACTGGCATCCGTGGGAAGATTACCGCGAGACTCACCCCGCACGGCGCGACTTAGGCGGCGGCAGTTTACGCATCCAAACGCACGAAATCGACTACGCGCTGTGGCTGTTTGGTATGCCGACGCGCCTGTTCGCCGTTGGCGGTCACACCAGCCGGCTTGAAATCAATGTCGAAGATTCGGTCAGCGTGTTGATGCAGTGTGAGCAAGATGGGCGCAGCTATCCTGTGCATGTTCACCTCGATTATTTGCAGCGCCCGCCGCAACGTGTGTGCGAAATCATTGGTGACAGAGGCAAATTACGTTATGATTACTACACGTTTAAAGTAGATTTTGATGACCTCATCAGCCGCACCACTGAATCATTCGGGTTCAGCCGTTTTGAACGCAACCAGATGTTCATCGATGAAATCAATCACTTTCTGGCGTGCGTGCGTGGAGAAGAAGCACCGCTAATCAACCTGCATGAAGGAATCCGCAGCCTACAAATTAGTCTCGCCGCCGCAGAATCGATGGAAACCGGAAATGTAAGGACTCTGTGATGACTCAATCAGTGCTTGCCCTCATTCCCGCACGCGGCGGTTCTAAAGGAATCCCGCGTAAAAACGTCCTCAATTTGCTTGGCAAACCCGTCATCGCCTACTCGATTTTGCACGCTAAAGCCTCACGCTACATCAACCGTGTGATCGTCTCGACAGACGATCAAGAAATTGCCGACGTATCGCGTCAATGGGGGGCAGAAATTCCGTTTATGCGCCCTGCCGAGTACGCGCAAGACCTGTCGCCCGATATTGATGTGTTCCGCCACTGCTTGAATTGGCTGCGCGAAACTGAAGGTTATGTGCCGGATATGGTCGTACATTTGCGACCCCCGGGTCCCGTGCGCCACGTTGAACACATTGACGAAGCGATTGAACTGCTGGCGAACCATCCCGAAGCCGACGCCGTGCGTTCGGTGACGATGGCGCTGCAATCGCCTTACAAAATGTGGCATA
>JBBQRJ010000344.1:0-5498 GCA_038214955.1 Aggregatilineales bacterium
AGCGAGCGGGGTGGGGGTCAAACTGATACCCTGCGTAAGGTGAGTTTACAGTTCACAGTTTACGGTTGACGGTAAAAGATTAAGGATGTGGGGAGTGCCTAATCTCGAAAGGACGGACGCAATGTATCGCGTCCCTACAGGCAGATTTTCGTAGGGACGGAAACTATTCCGTCCGTCTTTAGACTCCTAGGATGTGAAATACTTCGTCAGAGAACTAAAATCCGCTGTAAACTAGGTACTGTGAACTGAAAACTTTGAGGTCTTCATGAAAGACTGGTTAGCCGCACAGCGCATCGCACGTCCTGACGGAATTGCCCTGATCATGCCGGATCAACAGTGGACGTATCTGGAAATGGATCGGCTGGTGAATGTCCTGTGCGGGCGTCTTGCCGGGTTAGGCACACAAGCTAAAACGGTGGTTGCCGTACTGATGCCCAACACGGCAGATTACGCCTTTTTGATCCACGCGCTGGCGCGGCTTGGAGCAATCCTCATGCCGATCAACGTGCGGCTTACGCCTGTTGAGATTGAATGGCAGTTGAGCAGCGCCCATTGTGAACTGCTGCTCTGCTGTGAGGAAACCGAAGACCTTGCCGCACAAATTCATACGACCTCGCTGCGAGTCGTGTCGGTCAATGAAACCCATGATGCGCGGGTTCAATCGTGGTGGGACATCACACTGACCGACTCGTGGCGTGCGGTTGAACTTGACTTGAACGCGCTGCAAGCGATCCTGTTTACATCAGGCACGACGGGCAAACCGAAGGGCGTACAACTCACCTACGGCAACCATTTTTACAGCGCGGCGGGGTCTGCCTATCGCATCGGCACACACACTGATGATCGCTGGTTATGTGCGCTCCCGCTGTATCATGTGGGCGGCTTGGCGATTATTTTGCGGGCGGCGATCTATGGGATCACGGTTGTGCTGCAAAACGGGTTTGATCTCGATGCCGTCAATATCGCCCTAGATACGCATCAAGTTACACTCATGTCGCTCGTCCCGACGACGCTTTATCGCCTGTTAAATTCCCGCGAGGCGTTTCCGTCATCGCTGCGAATGGTTTTGCTGGGCGGCGCGGCGGCAACGGTAGATTTGGTCAATCGGGCGTTGGAACGGGGTGTCCCGCTTGCCACGACCTACGGTTTGACCGAAGCGGCGTCCCAAGTGGCAACGATGCTGCCGCAGGATGTGATCAAGAAGCCGGGAAGTGTGGGTAAACCGCTCATGTTTACTTCGATCAAGATTGTGGACGAACACGGCAAGCAAGTCAAAGCGGGGGAGATGGGCGAAATCATTGTTTCCAGCCCAACGGTCATGCGAGGCTATCTGTCATTGCCGTCACTGGGCGGCGAATTGGTGACAGGTGATATTGGCTATGTCGATAAAGAAGGCGATTTATGGTTGGTAGATCGGCGCAGTGACTTGATCATCACCGGTGGCGAAAATGTTTACCCGTCCGAGGTTGAAACGATACTGCGCCAGCATCCCGCCGTGTCTGATGTGTGCGTGGTTGGCTTGCCTGATGCGGAATGGGGGCATCGCGTCGGCGCGATGATCGCCGTGCGCGAAGGTCAACGACTCACGATCCCCGAAATAACCATGTTTAGCCGGGCGCGTTTGGCGGGTTATAAACAACCCCGTATGATCGTGTTTGTGGATCAACTGCCGCAAACGTCATCGGGTAAGGTACATCGTGCGGCGGTCATTAACGAATTGCTCTCAAACATATGATCATCAATGGTGTGAACACTCATGTACGTGTCGAGGGAACAGGATCGCCTTTGGTCGCGCTGCATGGCTTTATGAGCAGCAGTGTGATCTGGTCGCGTGATTGGTTCCCGCCGGATACTCAGTTAATCGCGCCTGATCTGTTAGGGCATGGGCAGACTGAGTTTCCTGATAACTACCGACGTTATTTGATGGGGGCTTCCTCGCTTGATCTGGCTGATCTGATCCCTCGCGTGGCAACGCCCCCCGTGACGCTGCTTGGCTATTCGATGGGCGGACGGTTGGCGCTCGACGCTGCGCTGACTTACCCACAGTTTGTAGACAAATTGATCCTCGAAAGCGCATCACCGGGCATCGAGGATACCTTCGAGCGCATGTCACGTCGGGGCAGCGACTACAGGCTGGCGGAACGCATCGAGCGCGATGGGATCGCTACGTTTGTGGAATACTGGGAGAATATCCCGCTGTTTGCAACACAATCACCGGAAATGCGCGATCATTTGCGTCCGATACGATTAGCGCAAAACCCCATTGGATTGGCGAACAGTCTGCGCGGCATGGGGACGGGCGCACAACCGAGTTTATGGAGTCGCCTGATAGAAGTGCAAATGCCTGTATTGATCATCGCCGGGGAACTGGATACAAAATTCATCACCATTGCGCGGCAGATGAGCGAAATAATCCCGAAATGCACGCTGGCGATCATCCCCAACGCGGGGCATATCGTCCATCTTGAGCAGCCCGCCGCTTATGCAGACGCGATCCGTCAATTCCTCAAGGTTTAACCGGACGAGGCTTTTTACTATGAAGCAACTCTTACCTTTTCAGGGATGCGGCTCATGGCGTATTCCGCCATTGCGGTGATCGTCAGGCTGGGGTTGACGCCGGGATTGCCGGGAACAATTGAGCCGTCGATCACGTATAAGCCGGGGTAATTGTGAATCTGGCAGTTGGCGTCCACTACCCCGTCATGCGCGTCCTGCCCGAACGGACATCCACCCAGAATATGCGCGGTGATCGGGATATTGAACAGCCCCTCGTTAACCGAACCGAGTGCTAACCCGTTGGTTTTTTTGCCGAATGTGCGCGTCACCTGATGCCCGACATCAATTTTGGTGGGGATGCTCTTTTCGGCGTCCGCTTCGGAGACAAGGTTTTTCAAAAAGAACGTGAACAAACTGCGTCCCCGTTTGAGCCGGATTGAATTGTCTTCGTGCTGCATGACCAGCAGAATCGTCGTGCGTTCTGCCCAACCCGGTAAAACGTGCGCTCTGGCAAAATCGGCGGGATGCCTAACGATCTCCACGACGGATTTGATCAGCCGCTTGAACAGGCTGCCACCGTCTATCATGGGTCCAGCAAGGTAGCGCATCAGTGACGACCCCGCCGGATAGCGCACGGGTTCGATGGTGGTCACGGCGTCCGCATTGAAAATTGACGTGATGGCGATCCCCTGCGAGTAGTCGATTCTCGTATCCCGGTTGATCGCTCCCAACAGGGATTCGCTGTTTGTGCGGACTCGTGTTCCCAAACAGGGCGAAATGTTAGCCAGGGATCGCGTTTCCTCACGACAGCGAAACAACAGTCGCAGCGTCCCCAACGCACCGGCAGAGAAGATCACGTTACGGGCGCGGACGTTCCATGTTCTATGCGGCAGATGTGCGGTTGAGCGCCACATTTTGACTTCGTAGCGTGCGCCATCTGCTTGAGGCGCGGACAGCGGCTTTACGTCGCGGACTTCGGTTTCCGCCCATACCTCAGCGCCGCGTTTTTCGGCAAAGTAGAGGTAATTCTTCACGAGCGTGTTTTTCGCGTTGTGCTGACAGCCGACCATGCAGCCGCCGCAGTGTATACAGCCTGAACGTGCGGGACCCTCCCCGCCAAAATACGGGTCAGGCACTTCTTTTCCCGGCTCACCGAAGAACGTACCGACGTTGGCGGGGCGGAACGTGTCTCCGTTGCCGAGTTCTTCCGCGATCTGCTTTAGCACATGGTCAGCGTGCCACAGGCGCGGATTTTCTGTCACGCCTAACATGCGTTTTGCCGTCGCGTAATGCGGTGCGAGAACCGATTTCCAATCGTGCGGGAATTTCCAACCCTCTGCGGCGAACGACGCATCATCGGGCGGCATGAGGACGTTCGCATAGCCTAAACTTCCCCCGCCTACGCCTGATCCATGCAGCACCAGTACATTTTTGAACGGGCTAATCTGCAAGATGCCGAAACAGCGCAGCGCGGGCGCCCATAAATATTTGCGGACGTTCCAGTTTGTTTTGGGGAAGTCGCTGTCTTTAAACCGCTTGCCGCGTTCGATCACTAGCACGCGGTAGCCCTTTTCGGTGAGGCGCATGGCAGAGACGCTGCCGCCGAAGCCTGAGCCAACAATGACATAATCATAAGTTTCGGTCACGATTGATCCTCTTTTTAAGTCGTATAACTTCTATGCGATTTAAGGTGCAATAGGGTTGATGCGCCAGACCGTGTTGTAAATATCTTGATATACGACTTCCATTGCAGGGTCGATCCCCGCTTTTTCTCGAAAGGCTTCATGGCTTGCATCGCTGACGACGTAGCGTGCGCCAAACACAAAGTTGATTAAGCTGGAGGGATTGTCTACTTCTCCGCGTGTAATCGACACCCATTGATCCCACATCACCGGATCGGCAAGCTGGAGATAGGTGGGGTCTAAGCCGACGATATACACGTTTTCGGGATTGTAGAAGAACAAGCGCGTAAAGTCGTCCCAATCCGTCTGGAAAATGATCGCCCCGTCGGGCGCGTTATTGCGCAGCCATGCCGACGCCCCCGCGAAATAATCGGGCGAACGCGAATCACGGGCTTGAAAATACGCGGGCATATAGAAGTTATACGTCAGCGCAACCAGAGCAATTGTGCCGATCAATGGCGTGAGGGGTCGCCATTGCAATCGACGCGGGAGCAGGGCGATAAAGTCTACACGCCCCCATGCCGCCGCGCTGAATAGTAAGGCGAACGCCGGAAAATACTCGGTGAATCGGCGTGAACGCATGAGCATGTACAGCGTGAGGAACGCGCACAGTAGCAGCGTTGTTTCCATGCGATCTCGCTTGCCTTCTTTCAAACTCGGCGCAAACATCCCAAGCGCAAACGCGATCAATGCGCCAAACGAGTTGTAGAGCAGATCCGTTGTTTCGTAGGGATACCATTCACTTCCCAAGCGCACGCTGTTATCAATGTTCACTTTCGCCAGCAGGTGATCCCCGATAAAGGCGATGTTTTGCGGGAAATAGGGATTGATCACCAAGCCAAGCGCCACACCAATCAGCGCGTAGATCACGGGGCGCGGCTCGAACTTACGATCTGTGAACCATGCGGCGGCGCTGTAAAACCCCGCGAAGATGGGCAGCAGGATAAAACCGTCATAGAGCCACGTATAGGCGAACGCCAGCGGGATCAACCAGCGCCAATAACGCCGATGTGCCGACAGCACGATCAGCGTGAGGATGAGCAGCAGCACGGATGCGCCTTGCGTGCGGATCATCAATGTGCGGTAGAGAAACGGTGTAGACACGGCGAACATGCCGAGCGCCCACAACATCGCATAGCGCACGCCCAAGCGTCGAAGAAGCGCCCATGCCGCAACCACAATGCCCGCCGCAATGCTCAAGGTGGCGATTTTCGCGCCCGTGATGTCGCCTAGCAGTGTGAAGGGCGCAACGTAGAGGTGAAACAACAGGTGATGATCGCTAAAGCGTTCCGGGCTGAGGATGGTCAGCGGCAGCCATTG
>JBBQRJ010000345.1:0-5463 GCA_038214955.1 Aggregatilineales bacterium
GCTTTACGAAAGCCCCTCTTTGGAAGTGGTTATGGGGTACAAGCCGGAAGCGGTCCAAGGCTTGAATATGGCTAACTTTATTCACCCGGACGATCTGCCGTCGCTGCTTGACGCAATACAAACCATTCTCGATCAGCCAACGATGAAGTTCACTTGTGAAGGTCGAATGCGCCATGCGGATGGAAGCTGGCGGATGCTGGAGATGACGATGAGCAATTTGCTCGATCAGCCAGCGGTTCACGGCATCGTGGTCAATTCGTGCGATGTGACGGAACGCAGACAGATTGAGGAACAGCTTATGAGCCAAGCAAAAGTCCTAGATCAGGTTTCCGATTCGATTGTCAAACTCGATTTAAACGGGACCATCGAGTCGTGGAATTACGGCTCAGAGCGTCTCTATGGGTGGTCAGCCGATGAGGTCATCGGAAAGTCAATAGTGGAGATAATCCAGACACAAGTTGTGAACGATACGATGGACAATGCGGTTCGCACAGTGTTGGAAACGGGGAGGTGGGATGGCGAGTATCAACAGACGAACAGAGACGGTGTAATCGTTCCCGTGCTTAACGCCACGACGCTTTTGCGAGACGAGCACGGCAATGCAGTGGGCTATATCGGCATCAACCGGGACATCACAGAACGCAAGCACACCGAGCGATCACAACAGCAATACAATCGTCGGCTCGAGGTTTTGCACAGTATCGACCACGGAATTCTGACGGCTCAGTCGTCCCAGCAAATCGCCGAACTCGTTGCTCAATCCTTTGCCAGTTTGATACAGTGTGACGCTCTAAGGATTATTGCCATCGACTCGCACGACAACCTGTTACTACCCTACCTCGCGGATCATCCTGTCGCCAGCCAGACATCGCAGGATTTGTTGCAGCAGACAGTAAAGAACTATGGTGTACCCGAAAGTTTTCGTCGGGGTGAAGTGCTGCTGATTGACGATATTCAGACTCATAAGAATTTATGGGTGGGATATGAAGACGTATTAACAGCGCACGGTTTGCACTCTTGGATTATCATTCCCTTGATTGCCGGAGAGCAGTTGGTCGGGATATTAGCATCCGGTTCGTTTCGTGCGCTTGCCTTTAGCGCTGAACATGTCGAGATCGCCCGTGAAATTGCCGACCAAATGGCGGTTGCCCTTCACAAAAATCTCCTACATGAGCAGATTCAGGAACATGCCCGTCAGTTGGAAGCCCGCATCTCCGAGCGAACCGAGCAGCTCCACTCGGCGAAAGAGCGCAGTGATGCCATTTTGATGAGCGCCAGCGATGCTATGCTGGTGGTTCATCTTGATGGCAGCATTGACCAGGTAAACACCGCATTTACGGCACTGTTTGGCTATACACACGAACAAATACGGAAGGTATCGTTGTTCTCTTTATTTGATTCAAACTGCGCCCATACAGTACGACGTGCGTTAGATGAGATCGCCTCGAGCGATACGGCGAAGCGCGTGGAAGTCATCAGTATGCGACAAGACATGACCTATTTCGACGCCGACGCTGCTTTCTCAAACGTAGAGGACGGTAAACCCACGACTTTGATTTGCAGCATCCGGGATATTACGGAACGCAAGCGGATTGAGGCAGAACTCCGTCAGGCATGGGCGAAAGAAAAAGAGTTGAATGAGCTTAAAACGCGCTTCGTATCGATGGTGTCGCATGATTTTCGCACCCCTCTGGCATCGATTCAATCCTCGAGCGATTTACTGGAAAACTACAGTGACCGCATGACGGACGAAAAGAAAACCCACCATTTCACGACCATCAATAGGCAAATCCAACATCTGACTGGACTGCTTAAGGATATGCTCACCATCACGAAAGCTGAATCCGTCAGTTTGCCTTTTCACCCTACGCTGATTGATTTGGGCATATTTTGCCAGACGATTGCAGATGAAATGCAGCAGCTTGATGGGACACGTCAAATCCGGCTCATTATCAAGCAGGCTGGTGAACCGGTCAATGTTGATGGCGACCTCCTGCGGAGAGCCATTGTAAACCTGCTTTCGAACGCCATGAAATATTCGTCAAACGAAGGCGTTACTAACCTCAGCTTATTCGTTGGAAACGAGCATATTGAAATCACGGTGCAAGACCAGGGCATTGGCATTCCCGAAGACGATAAAAATCATTTGTTCGAAGTATTTCATCGCGCCAAGAATGTAGGGAACGTTTCTGGTACGGGATTAGGCTTGGCGATTGTAAAACGGGTAGTGGATGCTCACGGGGGGGAGATTAGGGTACAGAGTGAGGTTGGCGTCGGGTCTACCTTCACCATCTCTCTTCCCTTAAACAGACTGGAAGAAGAGTCAAAATGCCCTGCATCCTAGTTATTGAAGACGACTTGCATATCCGCGATAATACGGCGGACATGCTCGAATATGAAGGGTACTCTGTTCTCAAGGCGGAAAATGGAATCGTTGGAGTCGAGTCAGCGCTCAGCTTTTTACCAGACTTGATTCTCTGCGATGTGGCGATGCCGAAAATGGATGGCTACGGCGTGCTTTCGGCGCTGCAAGGGCAGCCGACTACCAGCGGCATTCCCTTCATCTTTCTCACCGCTCAAGCCGATAGGAGTGCGGTTTGTTATGGGATGGATTTAGGCGCAGACGATGTCTGACCTGCTTGCAACTGTCGCTACTCAGCTCGAAAAACGGCGTATGGCGCGAAAATGACATCCGCTGGACAAATCAATGCAATTTGCAGCGTATAATACGGCTTTTTCACTTTAGAAGGTGTCATGTTCTACGCTTATGCTTGCTACTTCCTTCATTCTCGATCTGCTGATGCTCAGTTTGCGGTTCACCGCCCCTGTTTGAAACGGAGGTATCGCCCACGTTCACCCGCCATGGCGTTAAAACTCACCGACCATCTTTGGTCTGTCCATGACCTGTTGCACCACCCCGTCCCTCAGGTCGCTTGATATTCAAGAACCACAAAAAACATCCCACTTGTAGCGAGGTGTTACCGAGAAGTTTTGTGTCCCCCCCTCGGAGCAGCTTCTGAGAGGATGATTGCGTTTTTCGACCGTTATGCGGACGCGAAAGCCTATTTTGATTTATCAACGGTTTCCGTTTGCCGCCCCCAATATTTGCAATACGATCTGCCACTATTTGCAACTGGTCGCTTAGCACGAAGGGATGTTTTGTTTTAGCAACGGTTCCCATTTGTTGCGCCCCGTATGTTCTAAATGCCAACTAGCAAGCGCACCTGTTGCACTCCTTCAATCATCTGGAAGGCGACCCACCATGAGTGCGCTGCCCCATCGGTAACCGGGTTGGTGTCTACCTGTAAGCCGAGGTCTTGGAGGGCTTGCGCCAGTGGTTGGATTTGCAACACGCCTGTTGAGAGGTCTAAATAGGGCGCGAGATCGACGCTGCATTGGTCATACTCGGCGGCAGTTGCCGGAAAGCGATACGACTTATACCAACCAGAGGGAGTTTGGTTAGAATCGCACGGCATATACAATTCATTACTAGGATCATAGCCGACCCCAAAGTGAATCGTTTCGGGAACTTCATGCAAATCAAGCGTCTGCATATTGCCCGCAAACATGCAGAGCAAAATATCCGGCGCAAGCCGCTCCATACGCAGCAGATTGATTGAAATAAGGTCGCCGTCCGAAGGCAGATTGCTGTAGGCAGCGACTTGCATATGCGGCCAGCCTTCGACGACATGCGAACGCAGCAGGAAACCGCTCACAATCGTGCCGCCGAAACCGCGCTGAATGGGGTCAAGGTGCTGCTTATCACGCTCGGCGTCAGCGGTGAGTACACGCCCAACACTGAACGCGCCATCGAGGAGTGCCGCCCGCCACAGCGGATCGACGGTGAAGAAGCGGATCGATTCGCTCGGCAGCATCCCTTCGGAAGGAGCAAGGTAATTAAACGGGGTATGTTCAAACAAGGCTAACTCATTCAGCCATGTCATTACGACATCCGGCAGCGGACTCGCGCTCAGATCGTGGTGGAAGGGCAAATAGTCTTTTGGTTGTTGAGTCTGGTTTGCATTGGCGAGGACTTGCGCCCGCTTCCAGTTATAGAGCGCGACGCTCACGCTGGTGTTTTGCAGTGTGAGTAACTGCCCAAGCTGCCATGCCGCCGCATAGGTCGTGTCGAGCATACCGACTTGCGAGAAATAGCGTACAAGTTGGTCGGCTGAACGCAACCCGGTAAATTCATCCGGGTTTGGCGTGTCTTCCACCACGCCGGGAACGAGCGGGCTGCGATACCAAGAAATCAGTTGGTTGCCCTGACGGGTCTGGTGGGGCAGCGGCACATAACCCGCGCCGAGCAGTTGGTTGGCAAGTTCTGTGCTTTGCACGTCATCCCCTTGCGCGAGATCAAGCCGCAGTACATTGCTTGTGTTCGTCGTGTTTTGCGGATGACAAGCCGCAACAATGTAGTCAGAAAATGTTTTGTTCTCTGGCAAAGTTGCATAGCGCCAAGTATTGAGGGTGACTAAGCGGTAGACCGACTCGTCAGACACCGCTGACCCGGCGTTTAAGCTGTCGAAAATGTCAGTTCGCCCCTCAAGCGATACCAGATACACCGTGACTTCGCGCCCTGCCGGTGGTTCTTCGTTGACGGGTAGTCGATTGCCCACGAGGATTGGAAATAAGTTATCTTCGCCACTCGTAGACTCTCCACCAGCGACGCTGAGTTCACGCACATGGGCGAGCAGTTTGAGGTCGTTCAACGATGGGATGAGCGTCTTTAGCAAGCCCCAAGGCACATCAATCACAAGCGTTTGGTCGTTGCTCGTTTGTGCAGACTCTAGGGCAAATGTCGGGAACTGCGGATTGGTCGATCCCGGTTGCAATTGCTCCAGCGTCATGGATTGCGATTGGATGCTGTAAGTGTTCACTTCGTCTTCGGTGAACATCAACAGGGCTAGCCAAGTGACCCCGGCGTACTCTGATGCAGGATCAATCTGGCGTTCCCACGGTAGGGTCGAACGATTGAAGACGATATGCGGCAAGACTTGAGTATAGCGTCCGATGCCTTTGTCCGGCGGAAATACCGATTTCACCAAGCCGGGGTCAAGGCTAAAGCGAGGACCCGCCACAGAAACATACAGGTAGCGGGTCGCATCTTCCGCACTCAATTCATTTGAAGAATCACTCACAGATAGAGCTTGCTGCACGGTGATGCGATAATCGCCGTCGGGCATCCCCGGACTATGCGAATCGATGAACTCCAATTGAAGCGGATGAGAATTTATGTCGCTCACCGTTTAGCTCTCCTCAAAACTGCCATAGCGCGGGGCATAGGCGGTGTACTGGCTCATATCTTGGTTCAGGTTGAAAGATGTCGTCAGGAAGTTCAGGACGTTCAGCACACCTTGACGCTTCTGCTGTACGTCAGGATCGAGCATAGACGTTTGGACAGCTTGGATGATGTTAAGGTTAGCAATCGGGTTGTCTGCTGGAGCCTCGTACTCATGATCC
>JBBQRJ010000346.1:0-5444 GCA_038214955.1 Aggregatilineales bacterium
CCTCAATCAGTCGCGGGCGGCGTTGTTGGCGTGGTTAGACACGGTGACTGACGAAAGCGTGTTTGAAAAGACCGGGCGTCACGGATCAATGAATATCTTTACAGTCCGGCAAATTTTGCGTGTGCTGGCACAATACGAGAAGAATCACGGGCTGGATATTGCTCGCATGTTGGGGATTCAAGTCGCCCTATGAATATATGCGTGTACTGCTCTGGAAGTGACACGATTGATCAAAAGTATTTCGCTGTGGCACTCGACTTAGGGACTCGGCTTGCACAGCGCGGCGATACGCTGGTGTACGGCGGCGCGACGGTTGGCTTAATGGGGATGATTGCGCGAAGCGTCCATGCGGGCAGCGGGCGCGTTGTTGGCGTCATTCCGCAAACGCTGCTTGAGCGGGAAGTTGCATATCACATGGCAGACGAGTTGATCGTCACGGCGAACATGCGCGAACGTAAGGCGGCAATGGAAGCGCGGTCAGATGCTTTTTTGGCGCTGCCGGGGGGCATTGGCACGCTTGAAGAAATTTCCGAGATTATGGTGTCGAAACATTTGCGCGTGCTGGATAAGCCGCTCGTCCTGTTGAACACCGAAGGGTTTTATCAACCGTTGGTGGCGCTGTTTGAACACATGCGCGATGCACAGTTCCTCAAAACGCCGGACGACCAGCTTTTTCACCTGTCGCCCAATTTGGACGAGGCGTTTGGGTATATTGACGGGTATAAGCCAGCGTGATTGTGGGGACGCCCAACGGGGCGTCCGTTTAATGTGCCGAACACGGCGGACGCGCCGTTGCGCGTCCCTACAAATCGGCTAAAACATTCGCAGTTGACCGCCGTTCGGCTTCTTGACCGATTTTGGCGGGCGCAGCCCGTGTTCCCACACCCAATTTCGGTCAGGTTCCCACAGATAGTTATCGAGATCGACACGCTCTGCCTCGTCGGGCATCGAACCCTCGTGACGCAGCCGCGCCCGCTGTAAGGCGGCGGAAATGCTCTCTTCTGGCAAGCTGATTCCGCCTTTGCCGTTAATCACTCTATGCCAAGGGATACTGGGATCATCGACGCGGGAAACGGCATTCATGGCATCCCCCACCCAACGCGGTGCGAGCTTCTCATAATCAACCGACTCGACCCCCTCTGGCGAGGGAATCATGCTGGCGATCTGTCCGTAAGTGGCAACTTTTCCGACTGGGATTTGGCGCACAATTTCCCAGACGATCCGATAGTAAATGATTGGATCGGGTAATGTGATCATGGGACGCGCTTTCACACTCTGTATCAAGAGTATAAGCAGTTGATCTACGGCTTGACAATAAATCTCATGAGCCAGTAAATTAATGAACCTTTATGGGCTGTTTAGGACTTCTAAGAAAGGGGTTTGCCTGTGACAAAAATCTTGATCGGTGAGCGCGTCTTTTTGCGCCCCTTCACGCCAGAAGATGCAGAACTTGTGCTGGCGGGGGCGAACAACCCCGACAGCGCGAAGCTCACCGGAACACAGCAGACGTTCGTCCGAGAACAGGTTGACGCCTATATTCAGCGTAGTATTGCCGGGGAAGGACGCGCCGCGTTCATTTTTGCGGACTCGGCAGATGACCGCGTGATCGGGGAAGTCGTGATCAATGAGATGGACGACATCAACCGGAGCGCGAATCTGCGGATCGCCATTTTCGACACAGCAGATTGGAGCAAAGGTTACGGCACAGACGCCATGCGTTTGATGGTCAAGTACGGTTTCGAGACGCTCAAATTACATCGCATCGAGCTAGGCGTGTACGACTTCAACCCGCGTGCGATTCGCGTGTATGAGAAGATCGGTTTCAAGCGTGAGGGCGTGCTGCGCGAGGTGTTGCAATGGGGCGGCGCATATCACAATATGATCATGATGAGCATCCTCGAATGGGAATACGCAGGTTGATTGACAATCATGCTATTTTTGAAATAAGATAAACGTTGAAACTAATTAAAATGGAGCAAATTACATTGGAGAACAAACTTCAAGAACTCAAGACGCGCTTGCTAGAAATGAGCGATCTTAACGCGGCAGCATCCGTCCTCAGTTGGGATCAAACCACCTACATGCCGCCGGGGGGCGCAGAATCACGCGGGCGTCAAATGGCGCTGCTTGGACGCCTATCTTTCGAGCGTTTCACCGACCCCGCCATCGGGCATTTGCTCGATGATTTGCAGCCATATGCCGACAGTTTGCCGCAGGATCACGATGATTCGGCAATGCTGCGTAAACTGCGATGGGATTACGAGAAGTTTATCAAAGTGCCAGTCGCGCTGATGACCGAGATTTATGGTCACTCACCCATGATCTATCAAGCGTGGACAGAAGCCCGCCCTGCGAACGACTGGAAACGGATGCAACCGCTCCTCGAAAAGACGCTCGACCTCAGCCGCAAATTCGCAGACTGCTTTCCCGGTTACGCACACATCGCTGATCCGCTGATTGATCAGTCGGATTACGGTATGAAGGCAACCGATGTGCGCCGCGTGTTCGCGGAACTGCGCGAAGGACTTGTACCGCTCGTCAAAGCGATCACCGAGCAAACCGCTACCGATGATTCGTTCATCTATCGGCATTTCCCACAGCAAGCCCAACTCGATTTTGGCATCGGGATCATCAAGGCGTATGGCTATGACTTCAATCGCGGGCGGCAAGACCTGACGCATCACCCGTTCATGACCAAATTTGCCAGCGGCGATGTTCGCATCACGACCCACGTCAAAGAAAACGACATACGCGACGGTTTGTTTAGCACGCTCCATGAAGCAGGTCATGCGCTGTACGAACAGGGAATCAACCCAGCGTATGAGGGGACTCCGCTAGATGGCGGCACATCGGCGGGCGTGCATGAGAGTCAATCGCGCTTGTGGGAAAACGTCGTCGGGCGCAGCCGCGAATTCTGGGGACATTATTATTCGCAGTTGCAAGCCGTATTCCCCGATCAACTGCGTGATGTGTCGCTCGATCAATTCCACCGTGCGATCAATAAGGTGAGTCCGTCGCTGATTCGCATTGACGCGGATGAAGTGACCTATAACCTGCATGTGATGATCCGCTTTGATCTCGAATTGGCGTTGCTCGAAGGGTCGCTGGAAGTCAAAGACTTACCCGAAACATGGAACAGCCGTTACACCAGCGATATTGGCGTCACGCCGCCGCACGATCAAGATGGCTGCTTGCAGGATGTTCACTGGTACAGCGGCTTTATCGGCGGGGCGTTTCAGGGGTACACGCTCGGTAATTTACTGAGCGCACAATTTTACAGCAAGGCGCTTGAGGCACATCCCGAAATCCCGTCAGAGATCGGTCAAGGCAAGTTCGACACGCTGCATGGGTGGATGAAAGAGAACATTTATCAGCATGGCAGCAAATTCACCGCGCCGGAACTGATTCAGCGGGTAACAGGGGGCGGTCTGCAAGTTCAGCCGCTGTTGAATTATC
Source organism: Aggregatilineales bacterium (assembly GCA_038214955.1). GTDB lineage: Bacteria > Chloroflexota > Anaerolineae > Aggregatilineales > Phototrophicaceae > Flexifilum. Next base: position 3,457 of record JBBQRJ010000346.1, read on the forward strand.
TGCGGACGAAATACGGGGAATTGTACACGCTGTAGGGTAGAGACGTAGGGACGCGATACAGTGGGTGTCTAAAAAGCGACAGTTCGCCATATCACCGCCAGAGGCTCAAAGCCTCCGGCTATCAGAAAAACCTGTAAGCCCGCTGAAGCAGGCTGTTTTAGCCCCGTTTACGGGGCTTTCTACCCCTTGCCGGATGCTTTAGCTTCCGGCTTATTGGAGAGAACCTACACAATCATGCTAAAGTTCCCCGCGTTTGCGCTTCATATCCACATCGCGCCCAATATCATCCAGCAGATCAGCGCCATCCGAATCGAGCCGGATTTTGACTCCGCCAACCCACCGCGCCGCAAGGTTGTACGCCCATGCCAGAATTGCAGAACTGATGCCACCCGCAATCGCCGCTACTGCAATGCCGATCACATAGCCACACACCAAAGCCAAACCGCCACCCGCCAACAGGGAAGCGTTTGTTGAGCCGCTGAACGCCGAACGGGTGACGCTGTTCATCAGCGGTGCTAAGATGAGGATTTGCAACAGGATAGAAATTAAGCCGAAGATGGTGAAGAAGATGGCGTAGACAATTGCGCCTACCCGGAATGCCGACCCAACATCAATCTTTGAAATGATTCTCAACGTGGTTTCCTCTCTATAGCTCGCTGCAATCCCACATGAAACCGCAGCGATTACAATGCACTTTACACGCCCGCCGAATCGTCGGCGCGTTGCACGCCGGACAAACCGTCGATAAGGTATAGTTTGTGAGCGGCAATAGTGCGACCTTCAGCCGTTCGCGTGGCGGTTCGTTTTTTGTGCGTTGATCGTTCATGAATACCCAATAAAAAAGACATTCCCTAATTATAGGGGAATGTCTCGTTTGAGGCGACGACCGGATTCGAACCGGTGATCAAGCTTTTGCAGAGCTTTGCCTTACCACTTGGCCACGTCGCCGTAGAGAGGGAAGTATAGCCGAAACCCTTTGTGGTGACAAGGCTGTGTTAACGAGCGTCTCATGGTAGGCATAGGGTTTAACGAATGCTTTCATCGCAACACAAAGCAATACAAAAATCGGACGCCATGTATGGCGTCCCTACTGATGACCCAAAATCGACTTGCATCCGTGTGCAAAAGTCGCCACAATAGGGCTTATGACTGATAAAACGAACCTGATCCCCGACGGGGACAACGACATCATACCCCTAGAACCCGTTGCTCAAAACCCGGACACCGCGCCGGATTGGAGCATCTACGCGCATGACCGTGACGCGGAAGACATTGACGCCGCGCTTGCCGCTGTCGCCTCCCTGAGCGAACCTGTCACCGAGAAGGAAGCACAGGAAATCGCGCTGGATGCTGCGCCGCCTAAGCGGACGAGCGCCTATAGCCCGACGCTCCCTATGCCGCCCCTGTCGCGTTTGAAACGCGGTCAACTGGGGTCAGTGATCCCCGCGCTGTTGTTGATCGGGTTAGGCGCGTGGCTCACCTTGAATACAACCTCTGGCACAGCCATTGACCCTACATTGATCGCGCTGGTGGTGATCGGTGGGATCGCGCTGACGCTGATCGCCCATTGGATCGGGACGGGGCGCTGGTCACGCGGGACGCTCTTGTTCGGCGTACTGATCGCGCTCGTGCTGGCATTCGTCTTTGCCGCGATGCAGGGTTTTGCTTCATTTTACCCGCTCGTGATCGCCGCTTCGGGTGTCGCGTTGATCGCCGCTGGCGTGCTGTCGCGTCCGCCGGAACGCCGAGCGTTCGCGCCGGGTCTGCTGCTGATTGTGGCGGGAGGGATCGGTTTAGTGGTGAGCATGGGGATTGTGCCATCGAACCTGCTGCCTATCGCCGTGACTGCCGCGCCGATTGTGGCGCTCCTCGTACTGATCATTTTGCTGCTGCCGCGCCTTCGCCGCCGCTAAATCGTGCGCCTTGCTATTGATGCCAGTCGTACCACCGTCGCCCGTGTGACGGGGACAGAACGTTACGCGCTTGAC
>JBBQRJ010000347.1:0-5443 GCA_038214955.1 Aggregatilineales bacterium
TACGATCCCAATGATGTGGGTGTGGACAGCGAAGGCACGATTGCGGCGGGCGCATGGCTCGAAGGCATGGCAGACGCAGGTTACATCCCCGACGCAGTGGATTATGATGTGCTGCACACCCTATTCGAGTCGGGTGATGCCGCCATGATTATGACGGGTCCTTGGGCGCTCCCCCGCATTCGTCAATCAGGCATTCCTTACGCCATCAGCGATATTCCGGCAGGTGATGCGGGTCCCGGTCAGCCGATGATCGGCGGTCAGGGCTTCATGATCAGCGCCTACTCAGAAAATACACTCATGGCAGAATCATTCCTGCTTGATTACATGGCAACCGAAGAATCCATGCAGGCGATGTACGATGTTGATCCGCGTCCCCCGGCGTTCATTCCCCTGCTCGAATCGCTGGCTGATACTGATCTCCAAGCCTTCCAGAACGCTGGTTTAGTCGGTGTGCCGCAGCCTTCAATCCCGCAAATGTCCTCCGTGTGGGGTGCAGCAGCGAACGCACAGCAGTTCATCATTCAGGGCGATCTGTCGTCCGAAGAAGCCTTCACCACCGCTGGCGAACAAATCCGCACCTTGATCGCAGGTGGCGAAATCGACACTGTAGCCGCGTCGGTGGGTGATACGCCGCCCGAAGACGGACCACAAGCCGTTTCTATCCCCGGCACGGTGGATTCTGCGGCGGGCTGTGCAGGTGATTGGGATCCTGCTTGCGAAAACGTTCAACTGGGTTACGACGCCGCCAGCGATGTCTGGATCGGTACGTTCGTCCTTCCGGCTGGCGATTACGAATACAAAGCCGCGCTGGATAATGCGTGGGATGAAAATTACGGCGCAAACGCGGAAAGTGGCGGCGGCAATATTGCGCTGTCGCTTGCCGAAGAAACGCCCGTCACTTTCATCTATGACAACAAGACCCATTGGGTGATGGACAACGTCAACTTCCTGTTGGTCACTGTCCCCGGCGATTTTCAGGATGAACTCGGCTGCGAAGGGGATTGGCAGCCCAACTGCTTGCGCTCGATGCTGCAAGATGCAGACGGTGATGGCGTGTATACCTTCACCACAACGGCTATTCCGGCGGGTGATTATCAGGGCAAAGTTGCTTTGAACCTCAGTTGGGATCTCAACTACGGTCAAGAAGGCGCACGCGACGGCGCGAATTTCACATGGAACGTGCCGGCGGATAATACCGAAATGACCTTTTCGTTCGACTCCGCGACCAACATCATGACCATCGAGGCAGGTGGATGAGCGCGACTGCTCAGGCTAGGGGTTCTTTAGAACCCCTAACTTCCCCTAAAGTCACTGATCTTGCTATCCGCTTGATCCTTATCGCCCTAGCAGATGCCTTCGCGCTTCTGCTAGCGGTGTCTGTCATCGGGGATGGCAACTGGTTTCTCGGCGTGACGCTCATTGTCACGGCACTCGGTTTGAGCTATGTCAACCTGAATCCGGCAATGTGGCCCGTCCGCTGGATGACCCCCGCGTTCGCGCTCGTCGCCCTGCTTGTCATTTACCCTATGTTTTATACGCTGTACGTCGCCTTCACCAATTACAGTGACGGACATCGCTTCACGAAAATTGAAGCCATCAACGCGATGGGCGATACGCTCTATTTGCCCGAAGGCGAAGCGAGTTACGCATGGGAAGTGTTTCGCAACGAAGCGGGAACGTATGCGCTCTGGCTGACGAGCGCAGAGGATCAGTCCTTTTTCGCCATTCCCGATCAAGCGTTGATTTCCGTATCGGGGGATGTGCCGGGCGCATATGAAGGCTATACGCACTTAGAAGGCGGCGAACGCTTCCGCGCTTTATCCGAAATTCAAGAGATGCAGTTTGGTCCCTCTGATAATCCGGTGGGCATTGCCTCGCGCACACAGGCGGGCGTATTTCAGAAAAAATGGGTCTTTGATGAGGCGCAAAACGCGCTGATCGATCAAGAAACAGGTACGCTTTATGACGCCGACGACACGAGCGGTAATTTCGTCGCCGCAAACGGCGAAATCGCCCCACTCGGTTACTGGGTTGCAGTTGGATTCAACAATTTCACGCGCATTTTTAACAGTTCAGTCATCGGTGGGCCCCTCGTGCGGGTATTCGCATGGACGTTCGGGTTCGCCTTCTTCTCGGTGATTTCGGCGTTCTCGTTGGGTTTGCTGGTCGCCATTATCTTGAATCGCGGGTTTCCCGGCGTCCGCATCATCCGTTCGCTGATTCTGATTCCCTACGCCATCCCCGGCATGATCGGCATTTTGATCTGGCGTGGGATGCTCAACCCGAATCTCGGTGTGATCACGACGAACATGCAAGCGATTTTCGGGTGGGCACCAAACTGGCAGTCCGATCCCGGTTGGGCAAAAGTGGCGATCTTAATGGTCAACCTGTGGTTGAGCTTCCCCTACTTCATGCTCATTTGCAGCGGCGCTCTACAAGCCATCCCCGCCACGATCTATGAAGCGGCAGAAGTAGACGGCGCGAACAACTGGCAAAAGTTCTGGAGTCTCACCATGCCGCTGCTGCTCGTGGCAATTGGACCCCTCTTGATCGCCTCGTTCACCTACAATTTCAACAATTTCTTGATCATCGAGGCGCTGTTCAGAGGCGGACCCCCCATGATCGGGACGAGCGCCCCGCCCGTCGGTCACACCGACAATTTGATCAGCTACACGTTCCGCTATGCGTTCTCGGCAGGTGGCACACGGGATTATGGGTTCGCATCAGCGATTGCTATCGTCATCTTCCTTATCGTCGGTTTGCTCACGCTGTTACAGTTCCGCTTCACCAAGCGCCTAGAGGAGATCGGGGAAAATGTCTGACATGATTACTGCTTCACGTGAACGGGTTGCAGACACGAGTACACCAAAATCGCGGCGCGGGTTGTCATGGGTACGGATCGTAGAAATCGCGGTGATCGTCTTTGCGGTGGCGTTCGCCCTCTTTCCGGCGATCTGGATCGTCTCGGCGGCGATCAATCCGTCTGGATCAATGGTCAGCCAGTCATTTATCCCGCAGAATGTCCGCAGCATTGATGATCTGCTGGCAAATTTCCGTCGTCTATTCAACGACCCGACAATCCCGTTCTGGCGTTGGGTCGGCAATTCGCTGTTTATCTCAGCGACAACAACGATCCTCACCGTGACCATGACCGCTTTGAGCGCCTACTCGTTTTCGCGTTTCCGTTTTCGTGGGCGGCGTACTCTCTTGGTCGTGACGCTGTTGATTCAGGTATTCCCCAACATTCTGGCGATGGTGGCGCTCTATCTGCTGCTGCTGCAAGTGGGGCGCTACATTCCGTTATTGTCGCTCAACACGCACGGCGGTTTGATCCTCGTGTATTTGGGCGGCGCAATGGGCGTCAATACGTGGTTAATGAAGGGTTTCTTCGACTCGATTCCCCGCGAAATTGACGAGTCCGCAATGGTAGACGGCGCGACTCACTGGCAAGCCTTCATCCATCTGATTTTGCCGCTCGTGCGCCCGATCATCGCCGTTGTGTCGATTCTGGCGTTCGTCGGCACGCTCAACGAGTTTTTGTTAGCGCGTATCATCCTCTCGGATCGTGAAAATTGGACGCTCATGGTGGGCTTGTTCAACTTTGTCGATGCCGAATTTACCAATGATTGGGGTGTATTCGCGGCAGGTTCATTGATCGCCGCGACTCCAGTGGTGATTTTGTATCTCTCGCTCCAACGCTACATCGTCGGCGGCTTGACCGTTGGTGCCGTGAAAGGTTAAACGTGGATTTTATCTTTGGAACGTGGTCAACCGATGAACTCAAGCTGGTTCATCATCGGGCAACGCGGCGGGGTTTGCAGCATCATGGGACGATCACCCCGCGTGACCCGCAGCCCGGTCAGCCTGTCATCGTAGATGCGCTGGCAGGGGGTGATTTTCACGCCGACCACGCCGCGCTTTACTACACCACCGACGGCACAACCCCCGACGGATCACGCGGAGTCGCCGCAAACGGAATCGCTGTGTTGATGGAATGCCGCGAAATCGAATGGGATTCGATCTCATGGGCGTACCTCACCCATTGGCGCGGCATGATTCCCGCACAGCCAGACGGTGCAATCGTGCATTACCGGATCAGCGCATGGACAGAGGGCGGCGAAGAAACGTTCGCCAACTTCCCCGACTCACAACAGATTATCGAGATGGCTGCCTCGAATTACTTCAAGAAGAAGCCAATAGATGTTGATTTTACACCCGGCAATCGGGGCGGCGAAGTGTTCACCTATCACGTAGACAGCTTCCGTCCGCCACAGTGGGCGCGAGACGCGATCATCTATCACATTTTCGTAGATCGCTTCTACCCCGGCGACGGCAAAACGTGGATACAAACCGACGACCTGAACGGTTTTTGCGGCGGGACGTTGTGGGGTGTGATCGAAAAGCTGGACTATATTCAGGATTTAGGCGTCAACTGCATCTGGTTGAGTCCCACATGGGAAAGCCCCTCACATCACGGCTACGATGTAACCGACTACTGTAAAACCGAGCCACGACTTGGCGGCGATGAAGCATTACGGGCGCTCATCAAGGCGGCGCACGAGCGCGGAATCCGCGTGCTGCTCGACCTCGTATGCAATCACATTTCCAACGAAAATCCGATCTTTCAGGAAGCGTTGAACGACAAAAACAGCCGCTACCGTGATTGGTTCATCTGGAATGACTCGCCCATCGGCTACCGCACATTCTTCGCGGTGGAGTCCATGCCGCAGGTCAACCTCACCAACCCCGGCGCGAAAGCGTGGATGCTCGACATTGCGCGTTACTGGATGTCGGAGTTTGATGCCGACGGCTACCGGCTCGATTACGCCAATGGACCCAACCCGCAGTTCTGGTGGGAATTTCGCGCCGCGTGCCGTGAGGTCAAACCAGACAGCTACATTTTCGGTGAAGTGGTCGAAGCGCCGGACAATATCGCACATTACATCGGGCGCTTAGATGGCTGTCTGGATTTCCACATTGGCGAGGCGCTCCGCAAAACGTTCGGCTGGAAAACCATGTCGGAAAAATCGCTCAACGAGTTTGTTACCCGTCACAAGCTCTATTTCCCAACCGATTTTGTGATGCCGTCCTTTGTCGATAATCACGACATGGATCGCTTTTTGTGGATTGCCGACGGGGACAGAGACGCGCTGCGCCGCGCCGCCACCGTACAAATGAGTCTGCCCAACCCGCCGATCATCTACTACGGCACAGAAGTCGGCTTGAACCAGAATGTCAGCACACAGGAGGGCGGTTTGCACATGAGCCGCACGCCTATGTTGTGGGACGACGAGCAGGATCACGATCTATTAACGTTCTACAAAAACATCATCGCTGCACGACGGAAATAGAAGACCCAACGTGGTATTCGGCTTGTTCTGGTGATAGGTCGTTTCAAACCCCGGTGCGTTATAAAACGCCAGCATGTCATTGATCGACGCGC
>JBBQRJ010000348.1:0-5440 GCA_038214955.1 Aggregatilineales bacterium
CGCGGGGTGATTCAGCACGCGAGCGTCTAGCGGCGTATTCTCTCGAATCCAGTTCATTGCGGCAACATCCGCATGAGACGAGAACGCGCCAAAGAAATTCACCTGATCTTTGCTGATCTCCACGATCTGCGGGGTCACAGCACCGACCAGCAGCACGACGGCACACGCGGCGATCAAGCCGACCAGCGCAAATCGGTGCAGCGTCACGCCGAAACGCTTCTCGAAGAAGCGATCCCACAGCCACAGCAGCGCGAACCCGCCCAGAATGCTGTAGGGGATGATCGGCGCGTGCCATGCGATGCTGAACGGGTAATCGTAGCGCAGCACGGGCGCGATCAAACCACCTAACAGCGTGGGGATGATCCCCGTTGTCGAAAAGTCGAGCGCCATGATTAGCCAACCTACCGAGAGGACCGCCGCCGTATTGCGCTGGCGCAAGCTGATCACCGCGCCGATCAGCGCAAGCGGCACGATCAACACGCCGTGATACAGGATCATCACCTGCCAATAGGACGGGTCACGATGGAACGGTGAAACGATCTCCGCGCCAAGCAGCGGTAAGACACTCAGTAGCCAAGGTAGCACGGCAACCAGCGCGATTAAAGGGACGCCGAGCGCGATCACCAGCCACACGCGCAGCGACGGGCGCGGTTTGGCAAACCACATCGTCGCCAACCAAGGGACGAATCCCAAGCCTAGAATGATCGTCGTGTCGGGATGACTGAGGACAACCGCGCCCAACATCAAGCCCGCGAACAGCGCATCCACCGCGAAATGGGACTTCAGGTAACGCACGACAAAAGTCAGGAATGCCAGCGCAAACACCAGCGCCAGCAGAGTCGTAAAATGTGAATCCATGTAGGCGGTGAACGCGCCCACGCCGATCAACATGGCAAACGCCATCGCACGCCCAAGCCGCTTCCCTTGAATTTCCGAGCCGAAATCATACGCCAGCCAGATCAATATGAGGCAGAAGACCGCCGCCATGCCAAACTGAATGTGATTCATCGACTGCAAAAGCTGACCGGACAGATACGCCGCTAACACCGTGAATCCCGGTGAATACAAATAGGTGATCTCCGGGTGAAACGGCGCAAGCGTTTGAAAACTGCCGCCCAACCGCGCCATGAGCGCCAGATAGCCAAAACCCTGCGCGTCGGTATCCAGCGGGACGGGAAGAATCAGCGCCGGAAGCACAAAAATCAACCCGGCGAGGGTGAAAAACAGCAGATCGCGTCCGCTCGTCCACCCTTGATCGGCATCGAGCAGTTCTTCACCACGATTTTCGGCGCGTTTCTGCCCATAAGAGAGCGTACCAAACAGGAAAATGCTCGTGACGAGTGCGAACAGCATGTAATTGATGACTAGGGTGTCCCAACCAAACAACATTGACCAGATGACCGCGCCGCCCATCACAAAGCCGAGTCCAAGCGCAGACGCCAAGCCAATACGCGGTTGCGATGTAGGGAGCGCGGGCGAAAGCATCGCACCTGTGCCAATGATCACCGCGCCGAAAATGAAAATCACGAATAGAGGCATAACAGCAAAGAACTCCGAAGTTAAAAGTTAAAAGTCAAAAGTCAAAAGTCAAAAGTGGCGAACGATTTTACTTCAGGACTTTCGCTCAGGTATATCATAACGGGTCATGACAGTTCAAATTAACGGTTTTTGAGCCATCAAGAACCATCTTGAACAGACCGAGCGAAAGTCCTGTACTTTTAACTTTCTCACTTTTAGCTTTTAACTGATTGAGAGTATACCCGCGCCAATTGTAAAATTCGAGTTTACAGCTATCTGACACTTAGTTAATTGTTGTCTTAGCCTCTGCTCATGCCATCCGAATAAGATAAAGGCGTAAAGTTAACACACCTATGGGTTGTTAAGGGGCGTTTCTATGTCTAAACGTATCAGTACGTTTCTCTTGGTGGTGACGTTGATCGTTGCTGCCTTTTTCGTGGGTACAGCAGTCGTTTCGACTACTGCACAAACAACATTTATCAGTTTTCCGGTGGTGACTCCGCAGCCGGTTGTCCTGCCTCAAAACGTGAGTCAAGAAGAAGTTGTGCTGTCGCAGCTTTATCAAAGCGTTACGCCTTCGGTGGTGTCGATCAATGTGACGGCGCGTAACCGGGCGACGGGTGGAAATTTCGACTTAGGCGATCAACTGATCCAAGGCACGGGGACAGGTTTCGTGATTGATACCAGCGGGCATATCGTCACCAACGCGCATGTCGTCGAAGGCGCGACTCGTGTGGAAGTGAATTTTATCGACGGTACGATTGTGCGCGGTGAAGTCGTCGGCATTGACCTCGACTCTGATCTCGCCGTCGTTCAAATTGAACTGCCCGCCGAACAGCTTCACCCGTTGGCGTTTGCCGATTCGGATGCGTTGTTCATCGGTCAAGAAGTGGTTGCCATTGGCAGCCCGTTCAACCAACCCTGGACGATGACGACGGGCATCATCAGCGCGTTAAACCGCCGTATTCAGGGCTTAAGCCAGTATCAAATCGGCTCGGTCATCCAAACCGACGCGGCGATCAACCCCGGTAACAGTGGCGGACCGCTCCTCAACCTCAACGGTCAGGTGATCGGCGTGAACGCGCAAATCCTCAGCGAAACACGCAGTAATTCTGGCGTTGGGTTTGCCATTCCCGCCAACCTGACCAACCGTGTCGCGCAGTCGCTTATCGAGCAAGGGCGCGTCCAGTACAGCTATCTCGGCATTGGCGGCGAAGATGTGAACCTGTCCTACATCGAGGCGCTCAACTTGCCCAACAACGCACGCGGCGTCGTGGTGACGGGTGTCGAACCCGGCGGACCCGCAGCATCAGGCGGCATTCAGAACCCCGATGCACAGCGGACACAAGACGGCGAAGTTGTTCCCACCGAAGTAGATATTATCACGGCAATCAACGGCTCACCAATCACGGGCATGAGTTCGCTCGTGACCTACCTTGCCGCCTATACTCAACCCGGCGATACCGTGCAGATCATGGTTGTGCGAAATGGTGAGGAAGAACTGACTCTCCCCGTGAGGCTGACTGCGCGTCCTAGCACATCACCGTAAAGCGCAAGACTCCCAACTCATCTCTTTTAAAAGAAACCTCACCCCCCGACCCCCTCTCCGAAAAGCGAGAGGGGGAGCAAAACCGAGCGGCAAAGTCTCCTCTCCTTTTTCGGAGAGGGGATTTAGGGGTGAGGTTGATCCCCAATTGTAGATAAGCGTCTCCCAACTGCGTTATGATTCCCCACAACAATTCGATCATCACCAGCGAGGGACACCGATTATGCAGTTTCCAAGCGATTTTGTGTGGGGGGCAGCGACGGCTGCTTATCAAATTGAGGGCGCGGTGAACGAAGACGGGCGCGGAGCAAGCATCTGGGATACGTTTTCCCATACCCCCGGCAAAACGAAAAACGGCGACACGGGCGATGTGGCAAATGATCATTATCACCGCTGGCGTGACGATATTCAGTTGATGAAACAGTTGAATTTAGGCGCGTATCGCTTCTCGATTGCGTGGTCGCGCATTCTCCCGACAGGGCGCGGAACGGTTAATCAGGCGGGGATCGACTTCTACAGCCGCTTAGTCGATGGACTGCTCGAAGCAAACATCACGCCGTATGTCACGCTCTATCACTGGGATTTGCCGCAGACGCTTCAAGATGAAGAGGGTTGGCTGCGGCGCGGCATCGCAGATGATTTCGCGGAGTACACCGATATTGTCAGCCGTGCGTTAGGGGATCGCGTAAAGCACTGGATCACGTTTAACGAACCCTGGGTCTTTACGTGGCTCGGCTACGTCATGGGAGTACACGCGCCCGGTTTTAAGACCAACTTCCCCGCCCCTGCGCTGCTTGCCGCGCATCACACCAATTTAGCGCACGCCAACGCCGTGCCGATTTTGCGCCAGAACTCCCCCGGTGCGAAAGTGGGCATTACGCTCAATTTGACGCCGACTGACCCCGCCACGAGCAAATCTGCCGACTTAGAGGCGGCAACGCGCTTTGATGGATTTTTCAATCGCTGGTATCTTGATCCGCTGTTTCGCGGGCATTACCCCGCCGACATGACCGAAGTCTACAGCGCCTTCATGCCCGAAATTCGTCCCGGCGATCTCGAACGCACGCACGTCCCGATTGACTTTCTGGGAATCAATTACTATGCACGATCAGTCATCAACGATGATCCGAGCAGTCCCGTTGGGTTTTCACAGACTAAGCCCGAAGGCGAATACACCTCGATGGATTGGGAAGTGTACCCGATGGGGCTGTATCAACTGCTGCTGCGCGTCCACCGCGATTATGCCCCACGCGAGATTTACATCACCGAAAACGGGTCGGCATTTGAGGACACAATCACCGAAACGGGCGAAATCCACGATGATCGCCGCAAAGCCTATCTGGAATCCCATTTAGAGGCATGTTCCCATGCCATCGCGGACGGTGTGCCGCTCAAAGGCTATTTCGCGTGGAGTCTCATGGATAATTTCGAGTGGGCGGAAGGCTACAGCAAGCGGTTCGGCATTACGTATGTCGATTATGCCACCCAACAACGCACGATCAAGGACAGCGGCAAACGATTCGCGGAGATCGCCCGCCGCTGATGCCAACATCGCTCAAATTTTATACGGATACGCACATCGCCAAAGCCGTCGCCGCGCAACTACGAGCGCGTGGGGTTGATGTTGTTCGCTGTGAAGAAGTGGGCATGTCAGAAGCAAGCGACCTTGAGCATTTAGAGTATGCCACGCGGGAAGGTCGGGTAATGATCACCAATGATCAAGACTTTCTCATCCTTGATCAAAACTGGCAAGCGCAAGGTAAACGGCACTGTGGTATTATGCATTGCAATAAAAATGTACAGGGCGAAATAGCGATTGGTATCATTGTCAAAGCGTGCTTATTTTATCATGAGATGATTGACGGCGGCGCTGCAACGGTTGATGATGATATAGTAAACCAAGTCCTCTATTTGGTTTAAGCAGGAGATGAAATATGGAAGCTGTGCCGGTTCAACATATCGAAATTATTGAGGGCAAAGCATACATTGTAGGTCGTCGGCTAAAACCAAAACTCATTGGCAGGTTTTACGCGATGGGCGGCATGACGATTGAAGCAATCATGGAAGAATGGAATCTATCTCGTGCAGAAGTTCATGCGGCTGTTGCCTACTACTATGACAATCAAGAAGAGATCGAACGGGGATTCCAAGAAGCGGATGAATATGCCCGTAAAGTAGGCATTTCCATTGATGAATTCAAAGCGAAAGTGCAAGCGCGGTTGGCGAACAAGGAGGCGCCCTAGCCCATCCTACACGGGACGAGTCCTTTCCCGTATAATGAACGCCATAAAACACGCGGATAGAGGCAAATTATGTTTGACAAGCTGGCGGGCATAGCGGCACGCTACGAGGAACTTGGACGGCTGTTAAGCGACC
>JBBQRJ010000349.1:0-5433 GCA_038214955.1 Aggregatilineales bacterium
TTTTCGTTGATCTTCTCGTGGAACGAATATGCATTCGCGCTTATGCTCACCTCTGACGTAGCGCGTACCGCACCGCCGAGTATCCCGCTGGTGTTGGGGACGGGCGGCATTGAATGGGCGGCGATTGCAGCGGGTTCGCTGGCATTCCTAATTCCGGTGGTGATCATCACGTTCGTGCTGCGTAAACATTTGCTGCGCGGCGTCACCTTCGGCGCAATCCGCAAGGGCTAAAAATAAATGGCAACTATTGAACTCCATAACGTAGAAAAGAAGTTTGGCGAGAGCTTTGCCGTTAAGCCGCTGAACATGAAGATCAACAACGGCGAATTCATTGTGTTTTTGGGTCCATCGGGCTGTGGCAAAACGACCACACTCCGTATGATCTCTGGCTTAGAGGCGGTCACGAGCGGGAACATTTTGTTCAACGGGCGTGATGTGACGTGGTTGCATCCCAGTCAGCGTGATATTGCGTTCGTGTTCCAGTTTTTCGCGCTGTATTCGCACATGACGGCGCGGGAAAACATCTCGTTCCCGCTGCAAGCGCAGGGCTTGAACAAGTCAGAGATCAAACAACAGGTGGCGAGTGTCGCCAAGCTGTTGAAGATTGATCACATTTTAGATATGCGCCCCGGTTCTTTGAGCGGAGGCGATCAACAGCGGGTGGCGTTGGCGCGGTCACTGGTACGCAAGCCCGCCGCGTTCCTGATGGATGAGCCGCTTGGCGCGTTGGATGCAGAATTCCGCGAGTCCATGCGGGCGGAAATTAAGCAACTGCACATCGATCAAGGGGCGACGACGGTTTACGTCACGCATGATCAGGTTGAAGCGATGGCAATGGCGGATCGCATCGTGATTATGTCGAACGCGGTGGTGCAGCAAATCGGTTCACCAGCAGAGGTCTATCACAACCCCTCGAACCTGTTCGTCGCACGGTTTATTGGCAGCCCCGGCATGAATTTGATTAACGGGGAGTATCGGCAAGGGATGATCAACTTGCCCGGTGATAATCAATATCGCGTGCCGGATAGATGGCGCTCTCGCCTCGATAAAGATTTGCCCTCAAGTGGCAAAGTAATTGTTGGTTTTCGCCCCGAAGCCGTGCGCGTGACTCAAGAGGGTCAAATGCGGGCGAATGTGTACGCCAGCGACCTGCACGGCGGGTATTCGATGCTGCATTTTGAAGTTGCCGACGGTTCAATCATCCATGCACGGGCGGGGCGCGGCTTAGATTACGCGATTGGTACGCCTGTGCGCTTCGACATAGAGCCGGACATGGTGCGCTTTTTCAATCCTGAAACAGAAGCGGCAATGGTGAATCGTGAGTGACATTCGGTTAGAAAACATCACCAAACGCTTTGGCGACTCTGTGGCGTTGGATGACATCAGTATCCAGATCAAAGATCGGGAATTTTTCGTGCTGCTGGGTCCAACGGGCGCAGGCAAAACGACAACCTTACGGGTGATTGCCGGGTTAGAGAAGCAAAACAAGGGCAGCGTGTATTTTGACGGGCAAAACGTCGACTCGTTGATGCCCGCTGACCGCGATACCGCGTTCGTGTTCCAGCAGTATTCGCTTTATCCAAGCATGTCGGTGTATGACAACCTCGCGTTTCCGCTGAGGTCGCCGCTGCGTAAGACGCCCGAAGATGAAATTCGCAAGCGCGTGTTAGAGGCGGCAGAAAAACTGCGAATTATGCACTTGATCGAGCGCAAGACAGCGAAACTGTCGGGCGGCGAAATGCAGCGTGTGTCGATTGGGCGGGCGATTGTTCGTAACCCGCGCATTTTCCTGATGGATGAACCGCTCTCGAATTTGGACGCCAAGCTGCGCGAGTCGCTGCGGGTGGAACTCAAGCATTTGCAGAAAACACAGGGCAGTACCACGTTGTTCGTCACGCACGATCAAATTGAGGCGTTGACGATGGCAGATCGAATCGCCGTGTTAGATGCCGGTAAACTGCTGCAAATCGGCACGCCGCACGATATTTATGACCGTCCCGCAACCACATTTGTGGCTCAGTTGGTCGGTACGCCGAAGATCAATTTGCTGAATGCGCGGCGCGAAAACGGATCGCTTAACATTGTGCAAAGCACGCTGTCTGTGCCGACTCCCATGAACGAAACCCCCGAAGAAGTGTTAATCGGCATTCGCCCAGAAGATGTCAAACCGGGGAGCGGGCAGTATCGCGGTCAACTGGTACTGACCGAGCCGTTGGGCGTCGAAACGATTTTGCATATCAAGTCGGGTGAACAAATTCTGACGAGCGTTGTCCCCGGCACAGCGACCTATCGCCTTGGGGAGGAACTGCCATTCGCGTTAGAGCGTGAGCGGTTGCATTTCTTCCATATGGATGGAGTACGGCTTTCGTAGAGAATTTACTGACCCCACCCCCTCCCCGAATTCAGGGAGGGGAGAAAATATTATCTGGCGTGGGATAGGCGAATGGGTTTTACAGAATAATTTGGGAGAGAGATATTATGCGTTTTGGGGTCAATACATGGGTCTGGACATCGCCGTTAACAACGGACGAACTTAGAAATCTCGTCCCAAAAGTCAAAGGGATGGGCTTTGACTGGATCGAAGTGCCGCTTGAAGGAATGAACGATTTCGACTATACCGAAGCGGGTAAGATCATTCGTGATAACGGGCTTGGGGTGAGCGCGTGTGCCGCCATGTCGCCTGAACGCGATTTGATTCACGAGGATGTGGCAATCCGCGAGAGCGGCGCGGCTTACATTCGCCACTGTTTACAGGCGATCAGTCGCATGGGCGGGACGAATCTCGTGGGTCCGACGTATTCAGCGGTGGGGCGGGTATGGCAGCAAAGCGCCGAAGATCGCGTCCGTGATGTTGATACGCTGGTGAAAACATTGGGCAGTTTGTCACGGTTTGCGGCGGACTGCGGGGCGGTGATCTGCTTAGAGCCGCTCAACCGTTTCGAGACGAGTTTCATCAATCTGGCGTCACAGGCGATTGAAGTGATTGACCGTGTAGATCACCCGTCATGTAAGATCATGCTGGACACGTTTCACATGAATATCGAAGAAAAGTCGCTCGGTGATGCGATTCGCAATACGGGGTCGCGTTTGGCGCATTTCCATGCGTGCGAAAATGATCGCGGTGCGCCGGGGTCGGGTAATGTGACGTGGGATGAAGTGGCGGCGGCGCTGAAAGACATTGGCTATGACGGGCCCGTCGTGATTGAATCGTTCACCAACAAGGTTAAGAGTATTGCGCGGGCGGCGGCGATCTGGCGTTCGTTCGAGTCGAGTCAAGACGCGCTGGCGCAAAATGGCGTGAATTTCCTAAAGAAGCTATTAGCTAGTTAGCGATTAGCTGTCAGCCAAAAACGCGGAGAACATTTCGCGTTTTTACAAAAGAGATTACTGGAAATTGCTTCAATCTTTTCGCCAACGGCTAACAGCTAATTGCTAATCGCTCAAAAGGCTTAACATGCAACGATATTTATCTCCGATTAAGTGGTTAGGCGGCTTCGCGCTGCTGTTCTTGCTCATCGGCTTGATCTTCCCGTCACTGACGGGAGGGATTACAGATCAACGGGTGCGCGATGGTGTGCTGGTGAATGCTGTACCGTTCGTCACGTTCTTCATTATGGTGCTGCTGCTGTATATTCTAGTGATCGTGCTGGTGGCGAAACGCTTCAATGGCAGACTGCCGAATCGCGCACATCAACCTGTTGAGACTCTGGCGATTGCGGGCATCCTGTTCGGCGTGATCTTCCTGTTTCAGCCGTTCTTTTTTGTCAGCTATCGATACGGATTTGTGCTGCTGCTGGCATCGACGCTGGTGTTTATTTTGTGGAGTCATATCGCGCCCAAAAGTGCGAAAGCGGATCGCTTGCTGCCGCCTATCACTGCGACTCAGCATATCGTCGCACTGGTGATCGCGGGGATCGTCGTGTTTTTACTGTCGAGCAGCGCGATTGTGGCGAATCAACCGCAAGAACCCTACGGTGTGCGTCAGCGGTTGTGGAATACCTATGATGAGGCGCGAAAAGCAGAAATTGCGGATACAACGTTCGCACAGTTCAACAATGTAGATCGCTGGTTTCTGATCGTGCTGAACCTGTTCCCGGCGGCGTTGATGTATTTTGCGGTGCGTGAACTGGTCGGCGCGTTCCTGCCGCAGACAACATCGCAACCACGAGCCGCGCATCTCACCGGATAAAGTTGTTTACGCGGGGAGTTCGCTCCCCGCTTTTCAAGAATATTAAAGGATCAGAACAATGGCTAGACCCGTAACGTTATTCACCGGACAATGGGCGGATTTGACGCTGTCTGTCCTCGCGCAAAAAGTCGCTGCTATGGGTTATGACGGTCTTGAACTCGCCTGTTGGGGCGATCATTTCGAGGTGGACAAGGCGCTGTCTAATGATGCGTATGTTCGCAGTCGCCATGACATTTTAGAGCAGCATGGACTCAAGTGCTTTGCGATCAGCAATCACCTTGTGGGGCAGTGTGTCGCAGATGCGGTTATTGATGAGCGACACAAATCCATTCTCCCGCCGCGTCTGTGGGGTGATGGTGCTGCTGAAGGGGTGCGGACGCGCTGCGCTCAAGAAATGGCGAACACGGCAGCAGCAGCCAAATTGATGGGCGTGGATGTAGTCAACGGCTTCACGGGAAGCCCCATATGGCACATGATCTATCGTTTCCCGCCGACCTCTGACGCCATGATTGACGCCGGATACCGTGAATTTGCGGATCGGTGGAATCCCGTGCTGGATGCGTTCGATGAACAGGGCGTGCGTTACGCGCTCGAAGCGCACCCGTCGGAAATCGCCTATGATATTTACACGGCGGAAAAGACTCTCGCGGCGCTCAACAACCGTAAGACCTTTGGCTTTAATTTTGACCCAAGCCACTTTATCCACCAACTGTTTGACCCCGCCGAATTTATTCTGGCGTTCCCGGATCGCATCTACCACGTTCACATCAAGGACTCGAAGGTCAACTTGAACGGACGATCCAGCATTCTAGGATCACATCTCAGCTTTGGCGATCCGCGTCGCGGGTGGGACTTTGTGTCTCCCGGTCACGGGGATATGAACCTCGAACGGATTATTCGTGTGCTGAACCGCATCGGCTATCAGGGACCTCTATCCGTCGAGTGGGAAGACAGCGGCATGGATCGGGAACACGGGGCGAAAGACGCGATTGAACACATTCGTAAGACGGATTTCGCGCCGTCGAATGTTGCTTTTGACGCCGCCTTTGACTCGGATAAGTAGGGGAGGGGATTCGATGAGCGATCAAGTTGGATTTGTGACAATGGCGGGCGCTCGTGCAGAAGGCGACGCGCCCGAAATCGGAATCGGGATGCTCGGCTATGCCTTCATGGGCAAGGCGCACAGCAACGCCTTTAAGAAGCTGCCCTATATGATGTATCCTCCAGTGGCTATACCGCGACTC
>JBBQRJ010000350.1:0-5433 GCA_038214955.1 Aggregatilineales bacterium
GAGGCGCTGACATACCCATAATTCCAATTATCCGCCATGTTGTACCATGCATCGAACGCGAGTGTCGCAGACTCAACACCGCTGAGGTCGAACGATTGAGTTAACGAGCGCACTTGATCGCCGCCCCACCCCGACCAGTAGAAGCTGTCCACAGGATCATGATCCATCGGCAAGCGATCAACCGTCTGGCGTCCGGTGAAGGTCACTTCGATGTTTGCCGCCGTGCTTGTGTCATTGGTATAGCGGTAGTAGACCGAACCGAACTGACTCACGGTAAGTGAAGGCAAATTGACTGATTCAATGGCGGTGACGACTGCGCGTTGATCCCCACTCACCGGACCAACCGTTAAGCCGTAGCGTCGATCTCCAAAGTCGAGGTTGAGCAAAGTGGCGAGGGTGAAATCTGCGAACAGATCAATTCCGGTCACGGGTGCGCCTGTGACCAGATCATAAATATTGTCCTCTGCCAGAATGCCGTCTAAGATGTCTAAGCCACGCCCAAACCGCAGGAATAACTCAGCAAAGAATCCCTCACCGTATCGTTGAGCGATATAACGCAGGAACAATTGTTGAGCAGCAAGAGTTTGTATACGGGTGGTCAGTGTGGCGGGCTGTATAAGCGGGGTATCTGGCGCAATAAGAAAACTATTGTAATCTTCCGCCGTTAATGCCACCTGGGGCGTAAGCACTATCCACCAACTCATCATCTCATCGAACCACGCGGCAGTATCCGGGTTCATCTCGTACCGCACCATCGAGAATAAGCCGCGCATAATCGCGCTGAGATACAAACCACTGTCCAGCGGTGTGCCTTCAATGACATTGACGAACATCGTTTCGTGCTGGTTGTTGATGCCAGAAGGCGTGTAAACCGTCGGGATGCTGTCCATAGGATTGATCAACACGTCACGGTCATCAACCAGTCCGGTTGTAAAAACGACGAATAGGCGCTCGTCGTTGTCCACATCAGGGACAGGCAGCAAATCTGTGGCGTCTTGAAAGTTCTCAAGACCCGGCAGCGCGATACTCCGATAGGACGAGCGCATCCTCAGTAAGGTGTAAACCTGTGCAACACTCAACGCGACGGTGCTGGGGTCTTGCATCTCGATTTGTATGGCGTTGTCTACCCATATATAGCTTCTGGCTGTAGAGCCAACTAAGGTCGTTGTGATGCGTGTAGGCGTGGCTTCACCGCTTTTGCCGACCCAAAATTCGAGCATATCTCCCGGCTGATAGACGGGCGAAAGTTCGAGCATGACCGCATCGCCTGTGTAACCAAGCAGACTTTGTGCCAGTTGAAGCGGATCGCGCCGAGGAATCGCTTGCACCTCCTCTTGCGCTATCGCAGGGATATTGCAAAACAACACTAGCAATAAAACCCAAACAATACGGTTCATCATCCGACTTTAACCTGTGAGCAAAATCCGACTATACTTAACCTTACACAACAATGCACAAAAAGGTTTCGTTGAATGGATGTCGGCGTAGAGTTTAGCCATTACCGCATTATTGAACATATCGGACGCGGCGGCATGGCAGATGTGTGGTCAGCCCGCGATAAACAGTTGAACCGCACGGTAGCCGTCAAGACCGTCGCCCGCGATCTATCGCAAGATTTAAACCCGATCAAGCTATTTGAGCGTGAAGCCAAGACGATTGCAGGCTTAGAACACCCTCACATTCTGCCGATCTATGAGTTCGGGGAATATAGCGGGCAGTTGTACATCGTCATGCGCTATGTGTCGGGCGGGTCGCTTGAAGATTTGCTGGAAGAAGGTCCCCTGCCGACAGATGAGGTGATGCGCCTTGCACGCTCTATCGCGCAGGCGCTGGATTACGCGCACAGTAACAAGATCATTCACCTTGACCTCAAGCCATCAAACATTCTGCTAGACAGCTATCACCTGCCTTACTTAGCAGACTTTGGATTGGCGGCGGTGCTTGACCCGCAAGGACGCGCACAGAATCCCGGTTCGGGGACTTTGCTGTACATGGCACCCGAACAACTCACCGCTGAAGTGCTGGATCACCGGGCAGATATTTACAGCTTCTCGATTTTGATCTTCCACATGATGACGGGTCAGCTTCCGTTTGATGCGACCATCCCGCTGGCGCTCAAACAGTTACAGTTGAGCGAGAATCTGCCCGATGTCGATTTTGTGACGCCGGGACTGCCACCCGCCATCAACCCGATTTTGCGGCGGGGGACAGAAGTCGATGCCAACCGACGCCCCAAATCGCTGATGGAAATGGTGATCGCGCTTGATAATGCGATCAATCCGGCGCGAGTGAGTTCAACATCGGGATTCAATCTTGCCGGGACGAAACGTCCACGCCCTGTGGCGCGTGTGCAAGATATGGATACTAAAACCGATGCTCTAGAGGACTTAATCACGGGTCCCGTCGATGACTTGATCACCCGTACCGCGCCCGTGATGGATACGAACGCGCTCAACGATTTGATCACGGGTCCCGTCGATAATTTAATTACGTCATCAAGACCGATCAAGCCGATGGACGGACACACGACACGCATTGACGTGGGTATTGACCTCGACGATTTGATCACGTCGCCCGATGTGGCGCCCGAAGAAATGGCGCGGCGCGAAGCATTGGATATTTTCAGCCGCGCTCGTCGTGCATGGGCGCATGGACAGGGACGCTTCCTGCTTGGCATCACGCATTTCACCCTGATCAACGACTATTACGTCAACGCTGAAACCAATAAGCTCGAATTGGATGAAGCGGGAATGCAAATGCTGCTGCGCGGCGCGTTGGAATATGACCACGACATTGATGTGTGGTGGCAAAAGCTGGATGATGAAAATCGACGTTGGGTCGCGCTTCATGCGCTGCGAAGCGAGAACGCCCCGGCGCGGGTGCGTGCGTTAGAACGACTCGAAGCAATTTCCGACAGCGAACCGCCCCAAATTCCCAAGCTGGTCGCGCAGACGCTGCAAACAGAGACGAACAAACAGGCAAAATTAGCGGCGATTCATGTTTTAGAAGTCCGCGCCAAGTTCCAACCGAATTTGCCCTCCATGACCAAAGACGACACGATCCGCCGCCGCTTGACCACCCAGTTACGCCTAACAACGGCATCCGACTGGCGCGAAATGGTCTACACGCAGGATATTGATCTGCTGCTGGCACAATTGGCGCTAAACGACAACGACGACTCCGATAAAGCTGTTGAAGAAGCGGCAGCACGCACGATTGGACGCATTCGATCTAAAACGGCGGTTGCAGAACTGGCGAAACATCAAATGAAGGGGGAACGCGGCGCTTTACGTGCGCTGGCGCTCGTGCGTGATGAAGCACCCTCTTTACCTGACGATGTGAGCCAGCAAGCCCGCATCTATGCATGGTTAGACAACACATGGCGGCGCATCAGCCAAGACCCCATCCAAGCGGTGTGGCGATTCGTGTTCGCGGCAATTGCGGGGGCGCTGGCATTCGGCGGTTATGCTTACGCTCAATTGTCGCCGCTGTCGATCTTTTTTGCGGAACGTATTGGTAAGACGATCTCGACTGGTGCGACGGTAGGGATTCTGGTCGGTTTGGTCGTACTGCTTGCCAGCGACATCCCGGAACGCTTGCGGGGATTCTGGCCCTGGTGGGGACGCCTCGTCTTAGGGTTGGTCGCTGGTTTCCTGTCTGGCATCTTACTGTGGATGGCATTTACATGGTTCTTCCTGTACTTCGAGCCGGATAACTGGCAGAGTCTGGTGATTGGCGGTTTGGGTACGGCGTTGGCGTTTGGCGCCGTCTCGTTCTTCAAGTTACGCGGATTGGTCGCGGCGGCGCTTGCGGCAGTCTTCCTGTGGGCGTCAATATACATCCCCTGGTGGGATCAATATGTCAATGAGAGCAATTTGTCCATCTCCCCGCTGATTTACACGCGCTTTGCCGATACGCGCACGGGAGCGCCCGCCCAGCACATCAACCAGTTTGCTATCCCTATGGTGATCGTGATCGTGTTGGGGGCGTTCGCCCCGATGATCTGGCGTGATGGGCGCGAACTGGTCAAACGACTGCGTGAGGAGCGAAAGGCAACCCCTAAACTTTCGGGCAGTCCCTAGCCATTCGATTAGTTTTCGCAAAAATCGTGCAACTGATCGAAATGATGTGGCGTACTAACTCGTAGAGTTGAGTATAGGAGAGATTGACATGGGTCATCATGGACATCACTGGGAACACCATCATCACGGAGGGCATCACCATCACGGGATGGGACGCGGAATGTTCTTCTTCCCGTTTGTTCCCATGTTATTTGGCTTGTTCGTCCTGTTCCTGATTTTCAAGACGGGGCTGTGGCTTCCGCTGCTGTTGATCGGCGCGTTCATGTTCTTCGTCCGCCCGCGCATGATGGGACGGGGCGGTATGGGACAGTGGAACGGCATGAATCGGGGCGACTGGCACGCCATGCGCGAGAAGATGCAAGGGCAATGGGGCGGCATGAATCACGGCGACTGGCACGCCATGCGCGAGAAGATGAAGCGCGAATGGACTCAGGGAGAAGTAACCGAATCCCCTGATAAGCCCAAGCGCGGTAATGACGGCATCGAGTACGTATAATAACGAGCGATTAGCAATTAGCGGTTAGCAGTTCGCTAAAAGCCAACCGCTAATCGCTTATGCTTAGATTTTGCCGTAGAGACGCCCGCCGAACTCGGACACGAGGCGATCATCTTGATCGTCGGCGTAATTCGCCACAAGGTTGATGATGTTATTCGCCTCGACTGCATCCAAGCCTTCGAGCGGGCGTTCGCTGAACACATAGACGGTATCGTTGTAAACGCCGAATGCCGTATTGGTCAACTGCAAATTCATTTCGAGCAGGTGACGATACAGCGGCAGCAAATTCGTCATGGGCAGATACATAATCGGCGATAAGACCTGCAAATAACCCGCGTTTTCCTGCTGCGAAATGTAGATTTCGATCAACGCAGAGCCGCGTCGAAAATTCCACCCGTAGCCATCTTGCGTGTTCATCCGCGCTTGCACCGGATCAATACCGATTTGCAGTAAAATTTGCTCGACGGTTGCCGCATATTGATCAATGCGCGGCACTTGTTGTTTCTTCCCGCGTCCAAACATGGAAAACCCTCCAAATACATTTAACCACAGAGAACACAGAGGTCACAGAGAAATAATCTGAATCCTCTGCGGTCTTTGCGCGCTCTTCGGTTCATCTATCTTTTCTCTCTGTGTTCTTTGTGTTCTCTGTGGTTCATTTCTTTTCTTTACTGTTGTTGCTTACCGCAGCGCAGACAGCGACCCGCGTGCAGCCCCGCGATTGAGCCGCAGTGAACGCAGCGACCCCGCCCCGCCTCGTAGAAAACATCGGCTTGCGGCAGGTAATAACGCTGCACGTTCGCCATTTCAGGACGAACCCCGCCGCACGCCTCACAATAGAAGAATCCCGCGCCC
>JBBQRJ010000351.1:0-5424 GCA_038214955.1 Aggregatilineales bacterium
TCCTTTCCTCGGTACTATTCCCCATTTCAGCCGTGTGCTTGCTCAAGGAAGTGATGTGAGCGGCTCAATCACTTACTGGCGCGTCCCCCCCGACACCGCAATTGAACAGGAACAGCTCGACGCATTCAATGCTGCTGTTGCTGAACTGCTGCCCAACGTACAAATCACCGAAGAAGTCATTGGTTACGGTGAAATGCTGGACGTGCTGCGTACCGCAGTGCGCGGCGGCGGCGGTCCCGATGTGGCAGTTCTGCCAATCATGTGGGGTGTAGAATTTGCGGCGGGCGGTTTCCTGCGCGAATTCGCTCCTGCCGACCTGGGTTATACCGAAGACCAATTCTGGCCCGCTGCGCTTAACTCCAATCGCTGGGATGGGATGAATTTCGGCGTTCCGACCAATAATGAAACCATGACCTTTATTTACAACAAACGCCTGTTTGAAGCGGCAGGTCTTGACCCCGAAGCCCCCCCGACGACGTGGGAAGAAGTGGTCGCAGCCTCAGCCCAAATTGCCGAGAACACCGAATCGAGCGGTTATGGCTTGGTCGCACGCCAGAATCACGGCAATACCCCCTTCCGCTTCATGCCACTCCTGTGGGCGCATGGTGGCAGCTTGCTTGATGAAACCGACGAAAACCCAATGCTGACCGAAGTCCGCATCAATTCGGAAGCGTCAGCGGCGGCACTCCAGGTCGTCTATGACATGTATGTGCGCGACGGTTCTACGCCCAGTTCGGCGCTCGACAATTCGCAGACTGAAAACCGCGAACTGTTCATTGCAGAACGTGTCGCTATGATGATCAGCCATCCGACGGAATTTCGCATTGTGTCAGAACAAAACCCCGATCTCGCGCCGCACATGGGCTTTGTCCAGCTTCCCGAAGGACCGGAACGCCGAGCAGTCGTGTTTGGCGGGTCGAACATTCACCTGTTCAATCGCTTGAGCGACGAGAATTTGCCAGCGGCGTTGGCATTCGCGGAACTGCGTACCAGCCCCGAATGGGCGAATCGCCTTGCATGGTTCAGCAATCCCGGCAACCGTGAAGGTTTCGAGAACGAATGGTTTGAGACCCGCATGGAACAAATCCCCTTCCTCGATGTCGCAACCAGTATGCTGGATTACGGTCTGACCTTCCCGGTTCTCCCCGAATCGACTGAAATCCTGAATCTGGTCGTGCCGGCAATGCTGCACAATGTGCTGACGGAAACCATGACCATTCCTGATGCATTGGCAGAAGCCGAACGCGCCATTCAGGAAATTCTGGATCGTGGGAACGCCTAAGCGTTCAATCGATCCGCGTTAAGCAATCACCGTAGAGGCGACTCCATGCCCCTACGGTGATCGTCCAAAATATTGATTGCAAAATGCCCCATTATTCAGGTGGATTCCTATGGCAAATATAAGCGCAGAATTGGCATCGCCTATTCCGGTGGAGAGATCGCCAACGCTGATCAGTCAGATTATCAAAAATCGGTACGCCTATTTCTACGTGGGTCCTGCCCTCTTTGTAATGGCATTGGTGCTAGTTTATCCCCTGATCTATACGATTGTCCTCAGCTTCTACGATACGCCCGCCAACCGCCCGGATCGGGTATTCATTGGCATTCGGAATTACCTTGAGGTATTCAACCATCAGCTTTTCTGGCTGGTGATGCGAAACACCATCACCTGGACGCTTGGCAGCACGGTCACGTCGTTCATTCTAGGGTTTGCCGCCGCGCTGTTGGTCAACAACCGCTTACCGTTTATCGGGTTGTTCAAAGCAGTGCTGATCATCCCGTATGTGCTAGGGCAAGTCACCACCGCGTATTTGTGGCGTTGGCTTCTGCATCCCGATTTAGGATTTGTCAGCCTCTATTTGCAACAAATCGGGTGGGTGACAGAACCGATCCCATTTTTGCAAGATAGCAGTTTGGTCATGGCGTCGCTGGTGCTGGTCAATACATGGAAAACGTTTCCGTTCGTAATGATCATGCTGCTGGCGGGTTTACAAGCAGTCCCACAAGACTTATACAAAGCCGCCCGCGTCGATGGCGCGAACAGTTTTCAGCAGTTCATCGAGATCACGATCCCGCAGTTGATGCCTGTCATCCTCGTCACTACCGTACTCACCGTGATCGGCAATTTCAACTCGTTCACCATCCCCTGGGTGATGACGGGCGGCGGTCCTGCCAACCAGTCCGAGATCATCATCACATGGATTTACGGCACGGGGATTCGCAATTTGCGCTACGGTTTCGCCTCTGCAATTTCAGTCATTCTGTTCGTGATCCTGAGCATATTCAGCTTCTATTACGTCCGTATCCTCACAAAAGGCACCGATAGGTCACTGGAGTTTCAGCAATGACCTCTATTCCAATTCAAGTTAATCCTGCCGCAATTCTCAAGCCGAAAAAGCGGCGCACGCTTTTAAAAACGACCCTGATCTATGTCGGGCTGATGCTGTTTGCGCTGTTCGCCGCGCTGCCGATGGTATGGATGGTGTCTACGGCGATCAAGCCGCGTACAGCCGTGTTCCAGGAACCGACGAACATTATCCCTAACAACCCCACAATGGATAACTTTATCCGCGTGACGCAGCCGCTGACCCCTTCGGGTCGCTATTTTGGGACGTATTTCTTGAACAGTACCATCGTCTCGGTGGCAAGCGCCGCGCTGTCCGTTGTGGTGGCTGCTCCGGCGGCGTATGCGTTTAGCCGCTTTAGATTTCCCGGCAAGGGTGCCGCGTATTTCGCGGTGTTGGCGCGTAATATGTTCCCGTTGATCGTGTTTTTGATCCCATTGTTCACGCTGATGACATCGCTGCGGTTGACGAATACCTACGGGGGTTTGATCCTCGCCTATCTGACGTTCACGCTGCCCCTATCGATCTGGCTGCTCAAAGGATTCTTTGACGGCATTCCGCCAGAGCTAGAACGGGCTGCCCGCATTGACGGCTGTACCCGTTTCGGCGCATTCTTCCGCATCATCCTACCGCTGACCACGCCGGGACTCGCGGCAACCGCGATCTACTCGTTTGTGCAAGCGTGGAACGAGTTCCCCTACGCGCTCAATCTGGCGTTTTCGACCAATATGAGAACGCTGCCCGTCGGCATGACCTTCTTTTTCAGCGAGAACTCATCCGATTGGACGGGGTTGATGGCAACGGCGGTGATCATCAGCGTGCCGGTGGTCATCATCTTCATGTTCTTGCAGCGATATTTCGTTTCTGCCCTGACGCAAGGCGCGGTGAAGGCTTAAACTTAAGGACAATACAGCATGGCAGAAGTTATTATTGATAATGTCGTTAAAACTTACGGAAGCACGATAGCAGTCAATCATGTGTCGCTGACCGTAAACGACAATGAGTTTGTCACGCTGTTAGGTCCGTCGGGCTGTGGCAAAACAACGACGCTCAACATGACCGCCGGGTTGATCGAGATCACCAGCGGCATAATCCGCATTGGCGGGAAAGTGGTCAACGACCTTGACCCGAAAGACCGCGATATTGCGATGGTGTTTCAAAACTACGCGCTGTATCCGCATAAGACGGTTTACCAGAACCTTGAGTTTCCGCTGAGAATGCGCGGGATCGATAAAGCAGAACGCGATCAGCGGGTGCGGAATGCCGCCGAAATCCTGAATATCTCCATGCTGCTGGATCGCAAACCGCGTCAACTTTCCGGCGGACAACAGCAGCGTGTGGCGTTGGGTCGGGCGATGGTGCGTAACCCCGCTGTGTTCTTGATGGATGAACCGCTCTCAAACTTGGATGCGAAACTGCGCGTTCATATGCGCTCTGAACTGAAACATCTGCAACTCCGGTTAGGCGCAACCGTGATCTACGTGACTCATGATCAGCTTGAAGCCATGACCATGAGCGATAAGATCGCCGTGATGAGTCAGGGCAAAGTTCAGCAGTACGGCACGCCAACCGATGTGTTTCACCACCCCGCGAATACGTTTGTCGCCAGCTTCATCGGCAGCCCGCCCATGAATCTGATCAACGCGAGTGTTGTCCACGAGAATGGTCAGTATGGCTTGAAGAACAGCAACCTTCACTATATCCCACAGTCAGCGCGGGTACAGGCAGTGCTTGCGCGTGCGCCCAGTCAAGATGTCGTGGTCGGCATCCGGCACACAGCGATGCCGCTGGCATTGAACGGTCATGCGAAAGAGAACACGATTATGGGCGAAATCTACACGGTTGAGCCAACAGGCGATACCACGTTTGTGCATATCAAACTGGGCGACCAGCATGTGATTTCCAGCACGCCGGACGCCTCGTATATGGCGCGTACCGGTGATGCTATCGCCCTCAAACTAGACGAAGATCATCTGCACATCTTCGATGCTGAAAGCACCACCTCACTTATTCATTGATGGAGCAATGTTGTGAAGATCACCGATTTAAAATGTGCGGTCATTGGGAAAAACCCAGTTGTTCGCATCACGACGGATGAAGGCATAGACGGTTACGGCGCGGTAGAATCCTATAAGCCGTTTCTCAAACCGCATGTCGCCTTCTACAAAGACTTTATCATCGGGCAAGACCCGACCAACGTAGAACGGGTGATGAACCGCATCCGAAAATATGGCGCGTTCAAACCCTGGGGAAGTTCGGTCAGCGCCATTGAAATGGCGTTGTGGGACATCGCCGGAAAAGCCGCCGGAGTCCCCGTGTATAAGCTATTGGGCGGTAAAGTGCGCGACAAAGTGCGTGTCTACAATGGCGCGATTCGTTACCCGATCACCGAGTACACGCCGCAGGGTTTTGCCGACAACATGCAGAAGATGAAAGATTCCCCCGAAGGCTTTAGCATCATCAAACAGGGGATTGGCTTTCACAGCGAAATGCCAGAGAATGTGCCGAATTTCTTTTACGGCGACCTCAACGCGGGCTTTCGCTATCCCAGTCGCGGAATGCTGACGGAAACGGGCTTCACGTTCGTCATTGAGTGCATCGAAGCCATGAAAGATGTGCTTGGTGATGAAATCGGCTTGGCGCTGGACTGTGGACCCGGTTTCACTGTGCCGGACGCGATTCGGCTGGCAAAGGCAGTCGAGCATCTACATATCGCTTGGCTCGAAGACCTGATCGCGGGAGACTATACGCCCTATGTCATGGCAGATGTGTACCGCGAAGTGACCTCAAAGACCTCTACGCCTATACATACAGGCGAACAAATCTATCTGCGTCAGAATTTCCGTGAGTTAATCGAGACTCACGCAGTCAATATTGTGGGACCTGACCCCTGTGATGTGGGCGGGATCGCGGAATTGAAATGGGTCGCGGAATACGCCGACTTACATGGCATCCTGATGGCTCCGCACGGCACGGGCGATGGTTTGCTAGGCTTGGCGGCACTGGTACAGGTATGCGCCGCCCTGCCGGATAACTTTATCGCATTTGAGTACCCGACGGGTGAGCCGTCATGGTGGTA
>JBBQRJ010000352.1:0-5421 GCA_038214955.1 Aggregatilineales bacterium
GATGGATGCGATCATTTCAATTGACCAGAACCAGATCATCATCCTGTTCAATTCGGCGGCAGAGAAAATGTTCGGTTTCAGTGTCAAAGATGCCGTAGGGAAATCTATCGATCAATTCATTCCTCAACGCTTCCGCGAAGCTCATGTCAAGCATGTTGATTTATTTGGTCGCACAGGCACAACATCACGTTCAATGGTTTCGCGTGATTCATTGATGGGGCTTCGCAAAAACGGTGAAGAATTTCCTATTGAAGCCACAATTGCACATGCGAAGGTCAGAAATCAGCAGCTTTATACGGTGATTCTGCGCGATGTGAGCGAACGTGAACGTTTATTTGCGGCAGAACGGGCTGCACGACTGCAAGCCGAAGAAGCCAACGCACTTAAACTGCGCTTTCTGGGCATGATTTCGCATGAACTGCGTACTCCCCTCACGTCGATCAAGGGATTCGCCTCGGTACTGCTCACGAAAGACCTCAGCATCGAACAGGTGGCACAAAAACAATACGCCGCCATCATTGATGAAGAAGCAGATCGGCTTACAGGGCTGGTTGACCAACTGCTCAATTTGTCTCATATCCAGTCTGGTATGCTCAGTATTGATGTGATACCGCAGTCGATTCACGATGTGTTTAATCGTGTTCAACCTCAGTTGCAGTTGATTACCGCAAATCACGAATTGACATTCGACATTCCAGACGATCTCCCCAGTGTCCTGATTGATGGTGAGCGGATCAGTCAGGTATTGACCAATTTGGTGAGCAATGCGGTGAAATATTCCACCATGGGTACACCAATTCAGATTGTGGTGAGGCGCGAAAATGGATACGTCCAGATCAATATCGTTGATCGGGGAGAAGGCATTGCGCCTGAAAATCAGAAACTCGTATTTGAGGCATTCCGCCAACTCAATCGCAACCGGAAACGCTCAACACAGGGTGCAGGATTAGGACTAGCCATCTGTAAAGGAATTATCGAAGCACATCGAGGCAAAATCTGGGTTCAGAACACGCCGCCGCCGGGAACAACGATCTCGTTTACGCTTCCAACACAATTCTAACCCTACGAATGTGATACGAAATACGCAAACTTGCGATCTTACGGTACAATCGTAATAGGCATTCTACGCACTCGTATTTCAATGACTTCTAATGTATAGCCTGAGGCGTAATGATTTCTAATGAGTAATCGTATTGCGGTCTTTAACCATTCGCCTAATCTCTTGCTCCTTTACGAAGCAATCCTTCAACCCAGAGGTTATGAGGTCTTTGCGTTTCATGAAGACCAGACAAAAGTTGAGGAGATTGAGGAATTGCAGCCTCAATTGATTATTTTCGGAAATCTTCGGGGCATTGGTGCAGATGAACTCCAGTGGCTTCACAATCTCAGGAAAAATCCCACGTTGAAAATGATCCCTGTGTTGATCAGCACGACAGCTAATGAACATCAATGGCTGGTAGATGGGTTAGACAACCTTTCTAATGTTCAGGTGATTACCAAACCCTTCGACCAGCAGGCGCTGCTTGCATGTGTCACGGAATTGATGGAACTCACCGCGTAGTAGATGTTCCTGTACACTCAACAATGCTATAATGCGCCGCACTATATCCTAGTCTAACTGAAGAGTTCCGCTATGCGTTGGGATGACCGTTTCGCCAGCCGCACATCGTTCATGTCTCGTTCCACCGTGCGCGAAATTTTGAAACTCACTGCCAAACCCGAAGTCATCTCGTTTGCGGGGGGACTGCCCGCACCGGAATTGTTCCCCGTAGAACGCATTCGTGAGGCAGCGGATACCGTTTTGCACGAACGTGGACGCGAAGTGCTGCAATACAGCACCAGCGAAGGAATGCCGGAACTACGTTCATGGATTGCACAAAGCCTCTCGCACGGCAGTTTCCAGATGAGTCCCGATAACATCCTCATTTTGAGCGGTTCGCAGCAAGCACTCGATTTTGTCGGGCGGGTGCTGCTCAACGAACAGGATACGGTGATCGTCGAAAACCCGACTTATGTGGGCATGTTATCGGCATGGAAACCCTACGATTTGCATTTCAGCCCGGTTGCTACCGATGCTGATGGCATCATCATGAGCGAACTGGGTGCTTTGCTACAGCGCGAAAGTGCTAAACTGCTGTACGCGATTCCGTCCTTCCAGAATCCACAGGGGACAACGTTAAGCCGTGAGCGTCGTGTCCAATTAGCCGACCTGCTCATCGAGCATGACCTGCCGATGTATGAGGATGATCCCTACGGTGAGCTTTATTTCACTGAGGAAAAGCTGCCTTCGGTGTTAGAAATGGAAGTCGCACGGCGCGGCGCAACCAGCATTGACGAATGTAATGTAATCTACGCGGGTACATTCTCGAAAGTTTTGATCCCCGGCTTGCGTGTGGGGTGGGTTGCGGCGGCTTTCCCTGTGATCGACAAAATGGTGCAGGTCAAGCAAGCGGCTGACCTGCACACCAGTACGCTGTCGCAGTTCATCACCTATGAAGTTTTGCGCGACAGCGAATTCTTTACGCAGCATGTCATGAATCTACGCAAAGTGTACCGTCAACGTCGTGATTTGATGCTGTCGAGTATGGCGCAGTACTTCCCCGAAGAAGTGACTTGGACGACCCCTGCGGGCGGTCTGTTCACGATGGTAACGCTTCCCGAACACATGAACGCGGCGCACGTGCTTCAAGAGGCGATCAAGCACAATGTCGCATTTGTGCCGGGGGCTGATTTTTTCATCGGCAATACGGGAAAAAACACCTTCCGTCTCAATTACTCTAATTCCCGCGAAGAACGCATTGTCGAAGGAATCCAACGGATCGGCGCGGTTTTAAAAGCCATGATGGTGCGCGGCTAAAAACATTTATTGAGCAAATATAACTTTGATGAGGAGTCATCATCATGACCTCTGCCAGACCCGGACACCTTGCCCCTTATGGCGCTCTACCCATCCCCAAGCTGACTCCAGAACTGTTGACTCTCGTGAAGTCCGGCACGGTGTACAGCCTATCCGTCGTTTATAACGAGGGGATTCCTGTGCCAGAGCCGATGGTTCCCTATACCCTCTCCCCCCGCCTGCGACACGGCGATCTGCACGCGCTCGTTCCTGCTTCGGCGGCGGCAGAAGTGATCACCATGTCTGCACACACCGGCACGCACATTGACGCGCTCTGTCACATTGGCGAAGTTCAAGATGCGAACGGTCAGCCCGCCGCAAACGGCGATGTGATGCTGTTCAACGGCGAAGGTCAGTTTGTTCGTGCGGCTGACAACGTTGACCTGAACGGGCAGAAACACTTGAGCATTGCCGACATGCCGCCGATCATCACCCGCGCCGTGCTGGTCGATATTGCGGGTTATAAAGGGGTTGATGTTCTGCCAGATGGGTATGTTATTTCGGCATCGGAAGTGCAAGAGGCGCTGTCAAAGCAAGGTGTATCTGTCGAACCGGGAACTGCCGTTTTGATCCGCACGGGGTTTTATCAGCATCTCGCCAACGGAAACATAGCATATCGGGATGCCGCAGCGGGAATTGGCTTAGAGGCGGCTCAATGGCTGCATCAACAGGGCATGATTCTTGTGGGGGCAGATAATATGTCCGTTGAAGCGATCCCCCCGATGGATCATGCGGTGCATCGCTACCTACTCGTGCATCATGGCGTAACTCATCTGGAGAACCTGTATTTAGAAGACTTAGCCGCCAGCCAAGTCTATGAGTTCTTGCTGATCGTCACGCCGCTGCGCCTTCAAGGATCAACGGGTTCATGGGTGCATCCCATCGCTATTGCATGATTTTCCTATTGACCCCACCCCCAGCCCCTCCCCGAATTCAGGGAGGGGAGGAAACAGAACACTTTTTCTCGCTTCTCCTCGGTTGCATGGGAGAAAACGTGGTAACGAGGTGATTTTTCAAATTCGCTCTAAAGCATTCGCGCTATAAATCCTTTGTACACGAACAGGGATAAATCGGGTACAACTAACCCAACGATCAACCGACTCAGGTCAACACATGCCTTTGCAGCGAGACAATGAAATATTCCCAGTTGTCATTATTGGCGCGGGATTAGCAGGGTTGACAGCGGCGCTGCATCTAGCAGAACGCGGAATCGCGCCGCTGGTGCTGGAAGCCGATCAACTTTACGCGGGCGGACGGCTGTCCGGCGGGGATGCAGAGACGTTTACCTATGGTGAGCGCACATGGGCGTTTCCGTCGGAACACGGCATTCATGCGCTGTGGGGCGGCTACGTCAACATGCGGGCAACGCTGGAACGCTTCCTCGATGTCGCACTCATCGAATCGCCGGGGGAAATGTGGATCAACCGTTGGGGGCAGGATGTCACGCGCATTGAAGCGGGATCAGCCGTGCGCTCACGCTGGTTGCCCGCGCCGTTTCACTATCTGCAACTGCTGATTCGCCCGCGCTTCTGGACGACGATTACCCCGTTAGATTTTCTGTCGCTGCCCGGTTTCCTCGTCAGCGTCTTGCTCACCATCGGGTTTGACCCCATTCGAGAGGGACGCGCATTAGACGGATTAATGATGCGCGAATATTTTCGCGGGTGGACGCCCAACCTCAAAGCGACGTTCATTGGATTAGGCAAAAATCTATTAGCCGCGCCACAGGAAAACATTTCGCTCACGGCGTTTATCGCGGCACTGCGGTTCTACACTATGCTTAACCGCGAAACATGGCATCCCCATTTTCTACCCGATGACTCGAACACGGCTTTGATCGCGCCGATGGTGGCAAAACTTGAAGCGTTGGGCGGGCGCGTGATCTACGGCGCGACGGCACAATCGCTTCATCAAACTGAAAAAGGCTGGCATATTCGCATTGAGGACGCGGCGCGGCGCGGTTTGCGCTCTGCCCAAGCTGAACAGGTGATTCTGGCGCTCAATGCACCGGCGGCAGCGCGACTGTTGGCGGCATCGCCTGATACCGCCGATGAAGCGGCGAAACTTCACTTTCCCGGCGGGCTGCGTACCACCACCGTTCGCCTATGGTTCAGCAAAGCGCCGACTCAAGCCGTGATGAGCGGGATGCTCACGGGCGAATTTAAGTTCGATAATTACTTCTGGCTAGACCAGATGCAGCCCGCGTTCCAAGCATGGCACAAAGCGACGGGCGGCAGCGCCATCGAACTGCATTTGTACGGCACGAACAAAGAAAACGATCTGCCGGATACCGTGCTGGTCGTGCAAGCCGTCAACGAAGTGCAGCGGGCTTTCCCCGACCTGCGCGGCAGTTTCGTACACAGCGCGATTCGCCGTAACAGCAAAACGCATACCGAATTTCGCGTGCCAACCGACGATAGTCTGCATGTACGCACGCCGTTTGAGGATGTGTTCGCGTGCGGTGACTGGATCGGTTGGGATACGCCGTCGCTGTGGATGGAGCGTGCCTGTACCACAGGAATCGC
>JBBQRJ010000353.1:0-5399 GCA_038214955.1 Aggregatilineales bacterium
AAACACCTGATTTTTGCCCATTGAACGGGTGATGCGGCGGTAGCCATCGTAAGCCGT
Organism: Aggregatilineales bacterium; assembly: GCA_038214955.1. GTDB lineage: Bacteria > Chloroflexota > Anaerolineae > Aggregatilineales > Phototrophicaceae > Flexifilum. Next base: position 58 of record JBBQRJ010000353.1, read on the forward strand.
TCGCACCAACCCGTTCGCGCCAACCACCACTTTAACGCCTTCATTACGATGTGATTCTGGCGTGGCGACATGGCGGGTTTGCCCTAGCAGGCTGAGGGGATTGATCGCAAAACTACCATTTCGTAAGTCGATGAAGAAATCAACCTTGTGATCCACACTGTCCATCAAACTGATCGTTTGCGCCAGCGACTTCTGCAAATCGTCCCACGTCCAACGCCCGTTGACCGTGCAGCGAATGATCGCGTGTTTCTCATCTTGCCATCCTACCTGAATCGCCATGGGTTACATGCCTCCGCTCATATCGTCTGTGCTGCCCGTGATCGTGAAACTGATCGGGGATGCAACCGGCGTCCCATTGAGCGCAATCTCCACGCTCCAATTGCCGGGAACAAATTCCACCGCCGCTGATGGCAAATGAAACCAGATGCACGCTTGGTCAATGTTGAAATCAGGCGTCCATTCGTAAGCGGCGATCTCGGTTCCGTCGCGCAGCCAGCGCGAACTTACGGTATTTGCGGACGTAAGGCTGTAGGCAATCGCCGTCGCATAAATATCGGTGGTTGCCGTTGTGAACGTGGTACTTGCCCCAAGCGGACAATCATCGACACCCACCTGCGCCGCCAGTTGAATGTTTGCCAGTCGCGGCACATTCGGGTCAGTCGTTGCAAGGGGGGTAGGGCTAGGCGGATTCTGAATCGGGATGTTGGCACGCGCCGCACCTGCTTCACCAAGAACAGGAGTCACGAAATTGTTGGATGCGTTCGGGCTGGCAACCGGATTCGCCGGATCATTCGTCGGCATAATCGGGGTGATCGCGCCTGTATCCACAATGAACATGCCAGCCGCAACCAGCGTTGATGCGATGCGCGTGCTTTGCTGTTCCATAATGCCCACTGAAGTCTGCGCGTATTGCAGCGTGACGACCAGCCGATCCGCGTTGTAGGTGGCGGTTTGCCGTACCTCCGCAATATTGGTGCTGGCGATCTCATTCTCAAGGTTTTCGGTCTGTAAGTCGGCGGGCTGCGTGAAGAAATTGCACGCGCTCACGCTGTACCCCACGCCGATCATCAGGATCAAAACAAAAAGTCGTCTCATTGGTACTCCCAGTCAAACAACCGACTCAGTGTAGCACCTTACGCGGGGGTTCAGTTTGACCCCCACCCCGCTCGCTGCGCTCGCCTCCCTTCCCCCGAATTCAGGGGAGGGCGCAAACAGGAGTCTGCTTGCTCCCCTCCTCGAATTCGGGGAGGGGTCGGGGGTGGGGTCAGAAATAACGATCTGCGTAAGGTGAGTCAGTGTAGCAGGAATAATACCGTAGGAACAAGGCACACCTACCCACCTTTATCCATGCGCCCATGCAACCTTCGGTCAATTCTCACGTATATCTGTACATAATCATCGTAGTTTGAAGGGACTGTACCATGAGCTTAGGTCGTGCGATTTTGTGTATTCTTCTGCCCCCGCTGGCAGTATTAGATCGTGGCTGCGGCACAATTTTGATCGTGACCGCCCTCACTCTCGCCGGGTGGATTCCGGGCGCACTCGCGGCGCTTTTCCTCAACTATACGGCGAACGGAAAGCGAATCTAACCCCAACAAAACGGGTTCGCAAAGTCCCCTCTCCTTTTTTTGGGAGAGGGGATTTAGGGGTGAGGCGCAAAAGGTGTCGTCTCCGAACGAAGAGGGGATTTAGAGGTGAGGCTCTCTAATCAAATCACCATTTGATTAATTTACCCCACTTGCGATACAATCATGGTCATTCATTCAACCCCCTTTACTTAAGATTTGGGAGGATACCCCTTGCACGTCATCGTATTTACACGCAGCACACCCGACACCGCCGCGAAAGTGGAAGTCAATTCGTCGGGCAACGTTTCATGGGGTGACGCCGCACTCGTCGTCAACCCGTGGGATGAGTACGCCCTTGAAGAAGGCATCCTTCAGGCGAAAGCCGGGGGCGGCAAAGCCACCGTGATCGCCATTGGTGCCGAACTTCACGGTGAAGCCTTGAAGCACAGCCTAGCAATGGGCTTAGACGATGCCGCCCGCGTGTGGGATGCGGCGCTCGAAAACGCCGACTCGCTGGCATATGCGACTGCCGCCGCCGCCGCCGTCAAAAAAGTGGGCGACGTTGATCTGGTCATTTTCGGGCGCGAAAGCATTGACGTAGGGACGGATCAGCACATTTACCAGACCGCGCGAAAGCTCGGCTGGACGATGTTGAGCTACGTCTCAAAGATTCTTGCCGTCGATTACGCCGCCAAAACCATCAAGGTGGAACGGCTGCTCGAAGAAGGCAAACAGGTGGTGACTGCCACGCTGCCCGCCGTCATCAGTGTGATGAAAGACATCAACGAGCCGCGCTACCCCTCATTTATTGGTATTCGCAAGGCGTCCAAAGCGGTGATCCCCGTGTGGTCGCTGGCTGATCTCGGCGTAAGTTTGCCGCCCGTCAATGCACAGGTGACTAAGTTTAAGAATCTACCGCCGCGTGACACCCGCTTTGAACTCATCGAAGGCACACCCGAAGAACAGGCGAAAAAGTTGATTGATCGTCTGCTGGAGGAAAAAGTTCTATGAGCGCCGTTTATGTATGGATTGAAACATTTCATGGTCAACCGCTCTCCGTTTCATGGGAAGCGTTGGGCGCGGGTCGCCTCTTAGCCGATCAATTTGGCGTGCCGCTGACCGCGCTCGTGTTCGGTGAAAATGCCAGCGCGGTTGCTGCCGAAGCCGCCGCTCATGGCGCGAACAAGGCGTTGATCAGCGATGACGCCACGCTGAAAGATTTCCGTTTGGAAGCCTACGCCGCGCTCTTGACCAAATTGGTCAGCGAAAACGCGCCCAAAGCCGTTGTCGCAGGGGCGACCAGTCGCGGACGCGAACTGCTGGCGGCATCAGCGGCAGACAGCGATAGTCCGCTGCTCGGTGATGTGCTGTCCCTCAGCGTGGACGGCGGATCGGTCACGGCAGAACGTGCGGTTTACGCGGGCAAAGTCCTCAGCGAAAACGCGATCACAGGCGGCACAACGATGTTTGTCACCGTTCGGTCACGCGCCTTCAAAGCCTTGGCTCCCGATGCCTCTGCAAGTGCCGAAATCACCACCGTTGCCCCTGCGCTAACCGAATCACAGTTGACGACCAAAGTGGAGAGCTTTGAAGAATCCGTCGGCACAGTCAATTTAACCGACGCGGCGATCATCGTATCGGGTGGACGCGGTATGGCGAACAATCCGAAGGATGCACCGTCAGGCGTGACAGGCGATCAAGCCTCTGCTTGGAAGGCGCAAGACGGTTTCGCCAACGTGATCAAACCGCTGGCAGATGTGCTAGGCGCGGCAGTCGGCGCGAGTCGTGCCGCCGTTGATGCAGGTTACATCCCCTACGTGCATCAGGTGGGACAGACGGGTAAAACCGTCGCGCCTGATCTGTATATCGCGTGCGGCATTTCGGGCGCAATCCAGCATCAAGCGGGGATGCGTTCCAGCAAAATCATCGTGGCGATCAATAAAGACGGCGAGTCGCCTATTTTCAAGATGGCGCGTTACGGCTTGGTCGGCGATCTCTACCAGATCATCCCGGCAATTACCCTCGAAGCAAAAAAACGACTCGGCAAATAATGCCCGCCACCTCTATCTTTCTCCCCTCTCCGTTCGGAGAGGGGTTGGGGGTGAGGCTGAATCTCACACATTTCTTACACGCCTATCGTTTACAACCCGGTTAAATTCTGTTAAAATGATCGCTACAACACGGGGGTGAACTAGTTTCGACGGTAGAGGCTGGGGCTGTGTTGCAGGTCGCGGCGCCCACGACCGCGTTAAAATGGGCAAGGCTATAAATGCCAAGAACAACCAACCTGCTCTCGCTTACGCAGCCTAAAACTCTGTAAGCAAGGGTGCTGGGTCATAGTAACCCAGCCGTCCACGATTTCCGGCGCTGTGCGGAGAGCGTATGGGCGTCACCAATCACAGCGTGCGGCATCCGTTACGCCGATACGCGGAGTCAAAGAACTAATCTGCTGGCAGCGCCCATACCACGCCAGATGGGGCTAGGCGCTGTAAGAACAAACATCAGGCTAAACCTGTAGACGCGCAGTTTCGAGTTTATCGGACGAGGTCTGCGATGACCTCCACCTCCACTAGAATAGTAAGTGTACGAATAAGAACCTCGCTCATTTGCGGGGTTTTTGCTTTTCTGGTAATTCGTAAAATCTTTATTCCATACAGCAATAATCGCTTATAATCATGTGTATAAAATACCCTAACTTGCTAAGGTGTTGTCATGAACGAAAAGTCGATTGTACCTGTTCCTCCCAATGTCCTTGCTATTCAGCAGCAGAAACTTCAACAAGCGAAAGAGTTGGCGATTGAAGATCGCACCGAAGCACTGAATATCGTTATTGAAGTTCTCAGGCTAAACCAGAACAATACCGAAGCCGTTTGGTTGTACGTCAATTTGATCGAAGCACCAGAGCAAAAGATCAAGGGTTTACAGAAATTACTACGGCTAGAGCCAGAGAATCAGAAGGCACGGACGCTGCTCAGTCGACTTGAGACGGTAGAGGGGGAAATAGTTCCCCATACAGCGCCCAAACCGCTCCGCAAAGTTTCGACCACTCCGGTGAGAGCAGTTCCAGTTTCTACCGAAAAATCAGACTTGGAGAAACAGAACGACCTGTTAAAGCAAATGCTTGACCAGCAGCGCGTTATGTTAGACCAGCAGCGTCAACAGCAGCCTGTGATTCATATTGTGAACAGCCCGACGGCAAACGCCAATTCTTATCAACAAGCGCCTCAACCTGTCGTCGCCTACGTTGATGTTGAAGAACGCAATCAAACTGCATTTGTTCTTGGGGTGTTAGCTGGTATATTTTTAACCACGTTTGGGGTTTCCCACATTTTTAACAACAAAGTGGGTACAGGCATCATGTGGATGCTTCTCGGTTGGTTTGTTTGGGCGCCCATCGCCCTTGTAATTTCAGCAGCCACCGGCGGCATAGGCGCATGTCTTATACTGCCACTCCATATCTTATTCGCATACAACAATGCAAAAGAAGGTTCACAATCATTTCGCAGTGTACCGCGAGTCATCAACTAAACCTGTGACTGGATAAACTCCGCGATCCTTGCGCCGACCAATTTTGCGGCGTCCGGCGTGAGGTGCAGCCCATCGAAGCTAAACGAGTAGCCGCCGTCGCGTTGCGCCGTCTCGAACTCGCTCCAACCATTTTTTTCGCGGCTTCCAATCGTGAGGATGAAGCCAATATCCAGCGGGGGACGTTCGGGGATTTGATCGGGGGCGAACTCGCTCATCAGGTCAAGCACGGGGACGCTGTACGAACGG
>JBBQRJ010000354.1:0-5337 GCA_038214955.1 Aggregatilineales bacterium
GGGGCGCGATTTGGTCGCAGCCTGTTCGGGTCAAGCGCCGCCTCTGGCACGATGAACCCCGATGATCTGCGTAACCTGATAGATCGGGACGGGATCAAACTCACGGATGCGATTGCCCGCTTTGATCTGGACATTGATCACGCCAAACAAGCCCAGCGCCATCTCAGAAATGCAGTCGCTTACCTCGAACTGCACATCGAGCAGGGACCCGTCCTCGAAAAAATGGGGCTTCCGTTGGGCGTCGTGTTGGGGACGTTTGGCGTCGAACGTCACGCCATTCAGTTTAAGGGGCAGTCCGCCCACGCGGGGTCAACGCCGATGGATCAACGACGTGATGCGTTGGGCGCGGCGGCGAAACTCGCGCTCGAAATCCGCGAGATCGGCAAGCGTAACGGCGGCGTGTGTACCGTCGGCAGCGTGACCACCAAACCGGGAATCGTGACCGCTGTCGTTGGGCAGTGTGATATAACGCTCGATCAACGTCACTTAAACGCCGACTCGCTGGCGAAAATGCTGCAAGAAGCCAAAGACGCGGGCGAACGCTTTGCCGCCGAAGAAAATGTCACGCAGGAATGGCGGCGAATCTGGCAGATTCACCCCATTCTGTTCAATTCAGAATTGATAGAACTGGCACACGAGGCGATCCATGAGACGGCGGGAGTCGTGCATCGTCTACCCAGTGGACCCCTCCACGATGCGGCGGAAGTCGCACGCGCTGGCGTCCCGACGATCATGCTGTTCGTGCAAAGTTTACGCGGGTTGTCGCACACCAAAGAAGAAGACACGAAAGAGGAACATCTCGCCATGTCAGTCGAGGCGCTAGATCGCTTGGCGACTAAAACCATCCACTGGATTGCCTCGCACGCCTAGAAACCTCATCGTAGGGGCATAGTATGTTATGCCCCTCTATATTTCTTCACAAATTGTCCCGCTATCATTGCGACACGTCGTAATTATCGTAATTCCCCGTAGTGCTAAAATAACCAATGTAATGAAAGCCGGGGACATCCTCAATTCGTCGCTATCATTCTTTCGGCTTGCAGTAATGACCGATAAGTTGGAGTAGCTATATGACGTTGTTCCGTAGCTTTTATATGGGCGGGTTCGAATGTTCGACCCATCGTTTGCGTTCAGGCAAGCGGATTGATGTGCTTGCTGCGACGCAGCACGATCTGCGCGTGCGAGAGGACTATCGACGGTTGCAGGAACAGGGAATATTCACAGCCCGCAGCGGCATTCGTTGGCATTTAATCGAACCGCGCCCCTATCAATACGACTTTACGAGCGTCGTTCCCATGCTCCGAGCCGCGCAAGAGACGAACATGCAGATCATATGGGACTTGATGCACTACGGCTATCCCGATGATATTGATCCGTTTAAGCCCGAATTTGTGCGGCGTTTTACGAGTATGGTACGCGAATTCGCAAAGGTGTACCGCGACCATACTGATTTGCCCGCGTTCGTTTGCCCTGTCAACGAAATTTCGTTTCAGTCGTGGGGAGGCGGTGATGTCGGCTACCTGAATCCGTTTGCGAACGGGCGCGGTTTTGAACTCAAGGTACAGCTTGCCCGTGCCGCTATCGAAGCGATTGAAGCGGTATGGGAAAGCTTACCGGATGCGCGTATCGTCCACGTTGATCCGGTAATCCATATTGCACCTCGCCCCGAATATCCCGAAGAACATGAAACGGTGGAGGGTCATCGCTTGGCGCAGTTTCAGGGATGGGACTTGATCTCTGGACGCATGTGGGAGCAAATCGGGGGCAATCCGCGCTATTTAGACATCCTCGGTTTGAACTACTATTCTAACAACCAGTGGTTTCACGGCGGCGGACACATTGATCAGGCAAGCCCCTACTATCGCCCCTTCCGCGAGATTGCCCGTGAAGCCTACGAACGCTATGAGCGCCCCATGTTCATCGCAGAAACAGGCGCAGAAGATGACATGCGCCCGCGCTGGCTGCATTATATGGCAGCGGAAGCGCGGGCGGTCATTCAAGAAGGTATTCCTATGGAGGGGTTATGCCTCTACCCCATTCTCAATCATCCCGGTTGGGATGATGATCGCCACTGCCATAATGGGTTGTGGGACTACTGCAACGACGACGGCGAACGGGAGCTGTGCAAGCCTTACGCCGACGAACTGCGTCACCAGCAGGAACTCCACACAAAGGAGTTGTCAACCCCACAAGTGCCGTAAGAAGCGCACTTTTTCAGTCGCTTGATACGTGCCGCCGCCCTCGTGATTGTTGAACTGCCACACCAGCATTTCTTTTTCGCCCGCGTAATGATTGTACGCCGCGTACACCGTGCGCGGTGGGCAAACCGTATCCATCAACGCGACAGAGAACTGCGCGGGACTTTTAGCGCGGGCGGAGAAATGCACGCCATCAAAGTAGGACAGCGTATTGAACACCGTATCTACTTTTTCGCGGTGAGTCTTGAGGTAATTCGTGATCTCTACATAAGGATGAGTGTCGATCAGTTCAACGGCGGCGCGATAGTGACACAGAAACGGCACATCCGGCAGCGCGGCGGCGACTGTCGGGTCGAGTGCGGCTGCCGCCAGCGTGATTCCCCCACCCTGACTCCCGCCGCTCAAAGCGACCCGTGACGAATCAACCGCCGGGTGTGACCGTGCCGCCTCAATTGCTCGTACTGCATCACTAAACACGCGCCGATAGTAATAGGTTTCTGGATTCATAACGCCCCGTGTCATAAATCCGGGATATTGCGGCGCACCGTCAGCGGGGTCAGGCGTATCACCGGGACGCCACGCACTCCCCTGCCCGCGTGTATCCATGATGAAATGCGCGTAACCGAAATTGCTCCACATCAGCCAGTCCAGCAGATGACCGCGCCCGCCGCCATAGCCGATGTATTCGACCACACAGGGGAGCGGTGTTGGCAGCCCTCGCGGAATCACCAACCACCCTTTGATCGGGTGTCCGCCATAGCCGTTAAAAGTGACATCGAACGTATCCAGCAGACTCAGCCCAATATCAACCGGCTCAAAACGGGCATTCAGGGGATGCTCTCGCGTTTCCGCCAGTGTTTTCGCCCAAAATTGATCAAAATCGGCGGGTTCTTGAAGGGGGGGACAGTAGGTTTTTAGCTGCTCCAATGGAAAATCAAAAAATGGCATAATGAACGCTCCTGCTTCGTTAGTTATTTTCGATCAACTCAGGAAAAATGTAACGCGCAATTTCGACACTTTCCTGCCCACGCACATTTTGATGCAGCCAGCCTATTAATTGATATTCGCCTTCGGGCAAATCAACTACATCGCGGTAAGTCACTACAAACGCCTCGCCAGAGTCAAGCTGCGTCTCTTTGAAGGGCAGCGTGTACAGCGCATTTTCCCACGGGCGTTCGGCATTGGGTTCGGACAGCGTATACGACATTTCGAGATCGATAGGCATCTCTGTATTGTTACGGCTGTAGAACGTGACAATTAATAAGTTTTCGCCTGTCGCTGTCTGTTCCTGTTCAATTTCGGTGATTCGGAACGAGTAGTCGCCCCCTACAAAAAGCATTTCAGGCGCACCTGCCCCGTCGGAATGAAACCGCTGTCCGTCGGTGATCCCGTGTACCCACACTGACAACGTGTACTCCCCTTCGGGTGTATCCTCATCCGGTGCGGCGAACGTCAGTGTGATGCGCTGTCCCGCATCAATATTGATGGACTGTTCAGGCGCAGTATAGGCAGCCGTGCGCCAGGGTTCTGGATCGCCTTCAGGGGCAAGAATGTACCAGACTAATCCACTCTGCGGCGTTGTGGTGACGTTTTCAACCTCTAACTCGACGGATAAAAGCTCGTGCGACGTTTTAGTGTAGTTGAAACGGGTCAAACGGAGTGTCTGCGTTGTGAAGGACTGCCCTTGCGGTACGTTGACCGTTCGGACAACAGGCGCATTCAACTGAACATCAACGCGGCTTTGCAGCAGCACACTAATCCCCAACATAACCAGAATCACGTTCACGATGATGATCACAGCAATGTAAAGCAGAGTCCGAATTTTCATAGGGCTACCGCTTTCTCATACAGATAAGGGTGGCACAAGCGGATCATAAGGCTATGGTTTTCTTAAACGGACAAGGGCGATGGCAAAACCGATCAAGATGATAAGGGTGGCTGTGATGTAAAACAACAATGGCGTCAGCGCGATCCCTAATTGGACACACCACGCGACTCCGATGAACTGCGTCCCAATCGAAATAGGCGCGGCGTAAGCTACATGCTCCAGTAAGCGAGAATCTTGAGGCAGCAGCGCGAAGGTTAGCGCCAAGCCGGGCAGCAGAAAATACAAGATTGGCGCAAACACGAACGTGAGCGCGGCTGATCCCGGTGCAATCACGCGGAGCAGCGCCGTAATGACCAGCAGCAGCGCCAGCAGCGCATATAAAAACTGTGAGGCGGGCAGTCCAGCTTGACGCATTTCTCCAACGTCATTGAGCATGATATAGCTCAATACACCGACTGCAACACCCATCAACAGCGCAATGATCGCCTCGTAAACCAAAAATTCGCCGCCGTAGACCAGCAGCAGCAAAACGGATGCCGCCGCGCTCACCACCCCTACGATTCCAGCAATATACGCGGGGTGCGTAATATGCGGCGCGTCACTATTCGGATCAATGAGCGTGAAGGCAAGCACGGCAGCGATCACAACGCTGATTGCCAGCAAGTTTTCGGCGGCAAGATAAATAAAATGCGTATAGCTGATGAGTCCCGTTTCAGCGGCGACCACACCCACCGAACCAATGATCACGCACAGGAGCAGCGCACGGCGCAAACCCGATTTCACGGACGCACCTCATAAATCAGCACATCGTCGTTCCGAAATACCAAATCCATATCGGGGTGAGCATTCATCACATCACGGGAACGGTTCGGCTCAGGCACATCAGGGACATGCGTCCTCACAATGACAAAACGCACGTCACGCACCTCAATGACGATGTCCATATTCGTCAAGCCCATCATCACGGCTGTTGCCTCAGACGATATTTGCAGCGCGTCCGCATTGCTAATCAAATCCGGGGACAGCGCGACCATCATGGGACGATCCAGCAAATGCGGTAGTTGAAACCAAAGCAGAGTCCCCATAACGATCACATCATCCGGTTCTGTGAAATCTTCGAGCCATTCTACCGCCTCAATCACATCTGGCGTGACGATCTCGAAATAGGCGGACGACGACTCGGCGCGGATGATCGCGCTCACGCCAATCGTAATCACCAGAACGGCGGCGATCACAATGCGAATCAGCGGCGAACGCCACGAACTGATCAGCGAAGCCGCTCCCAGTGCCACAGGAAGCGTCACGAAAAAC
>JBBQRJ010000355.1:0-5332 GCA_038214955.1 Aggregatilineales bacterium
GCAGATCGTTATTTCTGACCCCACCCCCGACCCCTCCCAGAATTCGAGGAGGGGAGCAAGCAGACTCCTGTTTGCGCCCTCCCCTGAATTCGGGGGAGGGAGGCGAGCGCAGCGAGCGGGGTGGGGGTCAAACTGACACCCTGCGTAAGGTGACTTATTAACTTCCGAGGAGCGTGGAGGTTGCATTAGATTGGCGCACGATGAACGTTAAGAAGGGGTGCATTGTAAAACAAGTTGTAATGTTGGTAGAATTGCATTGTGGATTTTACTTTGCGAAGGAGCAATCCCAATGAACCGACGATTGATCGTCATTCTACTCACACTAACCCTGCTTATCCCGTTCGCGGTGAGCGCCCAAACGACGCCGCCCGAAGTCGAAATTGCGCTTGCAGACTTGAATACCCGTTTAGGCACCACCTACACCCTCGACAGTCTTGATATATCCGAAAGTTGGTCGTGGGCAGAGCAGCGATTCCTTGACGCGAGTTTAGGCTGCCCGCAGCCCGATCAACTGTACGCACAGGTCGAATCACAGGCGTATGTGATCACCTTCACCATCGATAACCAGATGTATGATTACCGCGCCCCACGCGCCAGTAATCAGGCGATTTTTTGCAGCGTGACCACCCTCCCCGAAGCAACCGAAACACCACCGGCAACGGGCGGTGAATGGGAATATGTCGCGGTGGTGGGCAGCTTTAACCCGCATCTGGCATGGTCGCCCTCTGGCGCAGAAATCGCGGTTTCTGGCGTGGTCGAATCATCCGGCGCAGCGCTGGGCATGATCCTGCTGTACAACCCCGCTGATCTTACGGAACTCCCGCGACAAGTGCCGCTTAATCAACCCGTGACGGCGCTCGAATACCTTGCCACCGACCCCGTAATCTACTTGGTGACGGGTGCGGGTGCTGGTGATGTGGCGATCTTCCCGGTTGAACCGGAAGGTTTCGACATCCTGATGATGCAAACCAGCGATGTTGCCACCGTGACTGATGTGGCGATCAGTGAAGATCAACAGGTGATCGCGTCGGTCAATGCGGCGCAAAACGACCCCGCCCTCAGCGATTTGTGGTCGATTCACCTGTGGAACGCTTCGACAGGTGAAGCCCTGTCCAATTTGGAAGCCCCTGCGCCAGTGACCTCCCTTGACATCAACGGTTCGCTGATCGCGGCGGGTGTGTTGGGCGGCGGCGTGGCGATCTATGACATCACATCGGGCGAACAACTGGGTTTCTTCGGTGGCGGCGGTAATGCTATTGCTGTGACCGAAGTCAGCTTTAGCCCGGACGGAACGATGCTGGCAGTCGCCAATGGCATGACGGTAACGCTGTGGGACACCACTGATCCTGCAAACCTCACCATCAGCCAAACCTACATTAGCGACAGCACCCTACTATCGCTCGATTTCAGCGCGGACGGCGCGTTCCTCGCGGCGGCGGGCGGCGATCCATCCGTGCCGAATGCGGCGACCAGCGCAATCCGCGTGTGGGACACGACGACAGGCGAGATTGCCGCAACGCTGCGCGGTCACACCGACGCAGTAGGTGACATTGCTTTCAGCCCGGATGGTGTGCGTTTGGCATCGGTGAGCTATGACGGTACACTGCGCGTTTGGCAGTTGGGCATAGCAGTAGGCTAGAGGGTACATGGCAATTGATTACGTGGTCGATTTAGGCTGTGTGCCTAAATCGACACTTGGCACCGGTGGCATTTTAGATCGCCTGAAAGCACGGGAACGGGCGCGGCAGGTGATCCGGTTATTCCGCGAGAACGGCGATCAGCGCCCCCCCAGTGAAATGGGCTTTGAGTTTTCCCGTACTTCGGCGGAAGGCGTAGAAGAAACCCGCGTGATTATCGTGCAAGAACTCCTCGACACCGCGAATGAACTTGATCCGCTGGCGCATCACTGTACAGGTTGCCCCGCAAATGTGTTAGGCGTCCCGTTTGGCTGTATGAGCTTCATCCAGTACCCGATCTCAGAGGCGGCAGAACGCTGGTTGCTGGCTCGGATGCCGGGCATTGACGAGCCGCTGATCTGGCTGCTGCTCAAACAGGGCGTGATCGAGTTAGGCTACGATGGCGCAATGGTCGCGCCGTTACGCGCCAACCCCGCCTATTTTGAAGAACCGCGCTTGCCGGGACGTGATATGGTGGAATTTCTGTTGAACAGCAATCAGGTGTTTCAGATGTTGTTCTTGACGGGGCATATTCAGCCCTCCCACGCGGGGATGCTGCTGCTGTTGTTCGGCGCAATCCGTCGTGACCTAGAGGCGCATCAGGTGGTGCTGATCATGAATCGATCCCTGACGCCGGAACAGGTCGAACGCGATTTCCCGTTCCTCATGAAACCCGACTCTGCTGATGATAAAACGGTTGCAGAGTTGAAACAGTTCTTCCACGCGCTGTATCGGGCGTATCTGCTCGGTGTGCAGGTGGTGTTGGACGTATAGTAGAGAAGTTAAAAGGGGAAAGTTAAAAGTTGAAAGTAAGGAGTATTTCAGTAGTGGATTTTCACTATCTCCCTAGAACAGTTAAAGGTCAGAAGCAAAACTTGCGAGTTACAAGTATTCGCTTTTACTTTTAACTTTCCCCTTTTAACTTTTAACTCTCTTTTCTACTGGTTCGCAAACCGATACCCCACACCCCGTGAGGTGAGGATGTAATCGGGGCTTTCGGGGTCGCGTTCGACCTTTTGCCGCAAGTAGTGGATGTACAATTTCAGGCTGTCAATCGCGTCGGCGTATTCTTCGCCCCACGCTTCGGTAACGAGTTCGTTACGCGGCACAACGCGCCCCGCGTTTCTCACCAGCACCCCTAACAGGCTAAATTCTTTGGGCGTCAGATGTTTGACCTCGTTGCGGACGCGCACTTCCCGATTCATGAAGTTGATGCGAAACTCGCCGCCATTGAAGATCAGTTCTTCGCTCATGATCGCTTTGGGAGCGCGGCGCAAATGCGCTCGAATGCGGGCGACCAGTTCATCATTCTCGAAAGGCTTAGAAATGTAATCGTCCGCGCCGATCTCCAAGCCGTACACCATATCGCGCAGTTCGCCGCGTGCGGTCAAAAAGATGATCGGCACTTCAGACATTTCGCGCAGACGGCGGCAAACCTCCCATCCGTCCATATCGGGCATCATGATGTCTAACAGCACAAGGTCGGGTTGATTGCGATACGCTTTCTTCAATCCTTCTTCTGCGCTGTAGGCGGTAATCACGTCAAACCCCCGACGTTCGAGCAGAATCTCGATCAGTTTCACAGTCGTTTGTTCGTCATCGATGATCAAAATCTTTTCGCTCATGGAAAGCCCCACGTCTGATAAATCAAACCTGTTGTTGCAAAATTCAAACTCACTGTAGCACAGGCTTAACATGCGTGCAAGTAAAGGTTAGCGAGGGTATCATTGACGTTAGTATAATTTATAGCCGATTATATCTTTTGATGGTATTCTGTGACAGATGAAACGTAAACTTGCTGAAACTGCCACCCATGCGGTCACGCATATTCGACTTGGAGATGCGAACCGCTGTAAACTCGACGCGCTGGATGCCATCACAGTGGAGTATATGGCGCTGTGCCAGCAGTATGTTCACCATTTCTGTATACTGGGTAAGGTAGACAAGTTTGCCACACCACTGTTTGATAGTTTGCTGTCGCAACGCTGGCAGCGGGTAGCGATCCAGCAAGCGGCGGGCTGCGCTCAAAGTTGGTTGACCAATCGAGAGAATCATGCCCGCGAGTATGAACGGCGTCAAGCCTACTATGAGGCACAGAAAGCCCAGTTCCCCACCACGCCACACAAAGTGCCGGTCTGGACAGAACCTGAGCTACCAACGTCGAGCGCATCGGGCGCACGGTTGACACGCCACATCAGGCAGAGCATCAATCGGTCTGTCAACCAGTGTTTCGAGGATCACCCGCATTGCACCTTTGCCCTCGAACAATTGAGTGTTGCGGGGATGCGGTTCAAAGCACGCGCCATGAACGCCTACCTGTATGCTTCCAATCTCGCGCACATTCCCAAACAGATCGAATGGGGTGCAAAGAAACGCGACTTGCCCGTCGTGTTCGTCAATCCCGCTTACAGTTCGCAAGAATGCAACCGCTGTCATTACGTTTCGCGTGAGAACCGTCCCAATCAGCAGACGTTCTGCTGTGTGGTATGTGGTCACCAATCTCATGCGGATACGAATGCCAGTCGCAATCTTGCGTGTCGGGCGGAGCATGAAGCACTGCGGCAGTGTCGTACCTTAGAAGAAGTGAAAGCGTTGCTGCTGGCACGACACCAGAAGTGGCGCGACGGTTGCCCGTAGTGCAAACCGCCCGCCTAGTTGGTTGCCAAACAATTCAACGGGCGAAGGTTAAAGTAAAGGCTATGTCCATAATTGTACATAGAATTTACAACTATCATTCCTGTGATAAAAAAGGATGAACCATGCGCGAACAGATACGCGAATACATCAAGAGTGACCTGATTCACGACAAGAAATACCCCCTCAAAGACGACGAAGACCTGTTCAAAGGCGGTCTGGTCGATTCGTTCAGTTTGACTGAATTGGCGGTGTTCATTGAGGAAACCATCGGCGTGAGTTTCGCTGACCCCGAACTAACCGTCCCCAACATGCGAACGCTCGATCACATCATCCGTAACATCGAGGCGAAACAGGCGAAATGAGACTCGATACCCTCATCGGATCGGCGCGTTACAACTTTGAAAGCGGCTATATTCAAAAAGCCGTGACGTTCATCAACGGGGATTTGAGCGAAACAACCCTCACCTACACCGAATTTTTCCAGCAGGCGGCAAATTACGCGGCGGCGCTCGAAAACGATGGAATCAAAGCGGGTGATCTCGTCGTGCTGGTCATGGAGCAAAGCATCGGCGTCATGACGGCGTTCTGGGGCGCAATGCTGATCGGCGCGATCCCGTCGATCTTCCCCTTCCACAACGACAAGTTAGACCGCGATCACTATTTCACCAACATTCGCCAGTTGATCGGCTTTGAGGGTGTGCGGGCGATAATCACGCTTGCAAAATTCGAGTCCGACTTGCGCGAAACGTTAGCGGGCTTGGGTGTGGAAATCATCACAGCGGAAACGCTCACAGGCGAAGGTGATCCGGCGCTCTATTTCTCACGCCCTGATCCTGATCCCGAAGCAACCGCATTTTTGCAACATTCATCAGGCAGTACAGGCTTACAAAAAGGCGTCATGCTCTCACACCGCGCCGTGATCAACCAGCTACGCAGTTATTACGACGACGCCCAATTAGATGAAAACTTTGTCATCGCCTCGTGGCTGCCTCTGTATCACGACATGGGCTTGATCGCGG
>JBBQRJ010000356.1:0-5325 GCA_038214955.1 Aggregatilineales bacterium
AGCGCGGCGACCAGCGCGATCACCTCGCCTGTTTCGCTCAACCGCGCAAGGTGATTACTGTGCAGCAGCGTTTGCCCGCCGATGTGGATCACCGTACCGCGATAAAGCATGATCTCGTAGACCAATTCGCCTTCGAGCGATTTCAAGCGGGCTTCACCGTACAACGCCCGCATATCCTCGCGGGATACGCCAGATCGCGTCTCGAATAACTGCTCGAAATCGACAAACCGCATTCGCAAACGTTCCGCTGTGCGCCGTGCGATCACGACCTGCGTAGGTCCCATGTATCCGGTGAGGATTAAATTATGATCAATCGAAGTCGTTGTAAACATCACTTATGCCGAATTCCGCCAACCGGGATACCAACCATCCAAAATGGCGGGCAGTTCTTCCAGCGAGTCGATCATCTCGTCGGGGACAATGTGCGATAGATTGACTTTTTCACGCTTTATGCGCCGCAGCACCGCCCGCAAACCCGCCGCTTGCGCCCCGACAATATCCGCTTCAAGGTCGTCGCCGACGAACACGGTTTCAGACGGTGTTGTCCCTAAACAGTTGAGCGCCGCCTGAAAGATTGCCGGATGCGGCTTGAGGTAGCCGACATCGGCTGCCGAAATGCGACAGGTCGGGAAATGGTCGAACAGGTTATGAGTCCGCAGTTCGATGTCACGCAGCCACATGGGTTGATGGGCATTGGTGACAATCCCCACCTTGATCCCGTGTTTTGTCAGCAAACTCAACGCATCAGCGGCATCGGGAAAGCCTATCGTGCCGTCGGCGGCTTGCCATGCGTAAGCCTCTAAACAGCGATGCGTATCCAGTGATTCAGCAGGAGCGCCCAACGCTACCGCCGACTCGACCAACAGCGCCCCTAGGTTGGGCGCACGCATAGTCGTGCGTGCCGCCGTCCATGCCGCCATCACGCGATTGCGAAATTCTGCGTTGTAGGCGTCTGCATCGGACAGGGGATGTATCTCGGCGCTGATGTAGTCGAACACGCCTTTGAGATGTTTTTGTTCGATTGCCGACCAGTCTGACTTGAAACCACTCCAATCAATGAGCGTGTCGTCAAGGTCAAACAAGACTGCTTTGAGTTCCGTCATCGAGTCGCTTCTTCCGCTCGCCATGTCAGAAGGGTATCATCAATGCCGACACGGTAGTTCGGGAAACGTGGTTTCCAGCCGAGCGCAGATTTCGCCTCAGTGTTGTGCGCGTGCGCGGGCAAATGCGTTAAGGCGAACTGACGTTTATCGCCGCCACCCATAAGCACGGAGAGGAACGCGGGGCGCGACATCAGTCCTACGCCTTGCGCTTCCGCAAAATACTGCATGAAATCGGCGGTGGTCGCGGGTTGATCGTCCACAACGTTGAGCGTGACGCCTGTCAGTCTATGCTGGATGGCGCGGAGCATGGCATCTGCCGCGTCGCTGAGGTAGGTAAAATTGACGGGAACGTTCGCGCCCGTGTCTACTGCCCGCCCCACCCTGAGAAGGTCGCGCACTGCCGCCGCTTCGGGAGAGTCGCCGTAGAGGAAACCAAAGCGCAAGACCGCCGCCGGGATGCCACTGTTCAACACTTGCTTTTCAGCCGCCGCCGCCGCCTTCAAAAAGGACGCAGCATCATCGCTGCTGCCCGCGCCGATATAGGCATAACTGGTGTGGATGAGATATTGAACTCCCGCCGCTTTCGCCCCCTCAATGATTGCGGTTGTGCCATCGGTCAGCACGCGATCATCCCAATTGACTTTGAGCGCGGGCAGTGCATTAACGGACTGCGGCGCAAGGTTCACAACCACCTCTGCATTCGCCCCTTTGATCATGCTGCGGATTTCACCCGCACGCAGTAAACCGGAATACGCAGGGAAGCCCCCCACCGCCCGCACCAGATGTGCGCCTTTGCTGCCCTCAACCATCACCGTGACGCGATACCCGCCTGCGACCAGCAGACGAGTC
The DNA here is from genome assembly GCA_038214955.1 of Aggregatilineales bacterium. Lineage (GTDB taxonomy): Bacteria > Chloroflexota > Anaerolineae > Aggregatilineales > Phototrophicaceae > Flexifilum. Next base: position 1,953 of record JBBQRJ010000356.1, read on the forward strand.
AGTTCTTGTACGATGCCGCCGGGAACGCTCGCGCCGTTGGTGATGAATACGCCCGTGTTCGTTTTATTCGCTAAAACCATGAGTCGATTACCTTGTGCAATGTCGAATTACCTCTCATTATACGCGGTGAACGGCAAACCTATCAAGAAATGCAATTAAACTTAATCTAAACTACTTGACTCCATCCTCAGAAGAATCTCATAATGAGTAGAGCTATCCTTTGCCCCACTTTGCGTAGGAGAAATAGATAAATGATCAGTCAGGGAGATATTCAAGGTCGGTTACGTTTGTTCCGCTATGGACTCATCGTCCTCGTCATCGTCACATTTTTGGTGAGCTTGCTGGCACCATTTGCGGCAACCGCCCCACTTGCGAATGAATTAGCAACCCTAGCAGCGGCAAACGGAACAACATACAACCCACCGGTAATCACCGATTTCATCGGGAACGCTATTCTATACACCCTCGTCGTCGCCGTGATCGCGGTCATCATCTATTTTGTTTACTCACAGGTTATTTCTCGCCCCGCTACTAAGTAAATTTCGCCTTTTCTAATGTTAAGGACGGCACTTGTGTCGTCCTTTTTTGATTCTACAAGGGAACTTTTGGCGATAGATTGCGTATAGATGTTCAGAACGATACATCTAAAAGGATCGCTATGCACATCAAACGCAGTATTTTCACCGCCATTCTATTCTTGACCCTCGCTTTTACATCAGTTCAGGCACAAACCAGCTCCCCCGATGAACTACTTTCACAGTTCGAGCAGATTATCACTGAGGAAATGGATTTTTATGACGTTCCGGGCGCGGCAGTTGCCGTGATCAGCGGTGATGAAGTGATCTACGCACAGGGGTTTGGCTTGCGCGATGTCGAAAGCAGCGATCCGTTTACGACGGAAACACGCTTCCGCATTGGTTCGACGACCAAATCCATGACCTCGATGCTGATCGCACAGTTGGTGGATGAGGGCTTGCTGACATGGGATACCCCCGTCACCGACATTCTGCCCGACTTCCGCACGGCTGACCCCGCACTGACCGAACAGATTGCTGTGCGCGATTTGATGGGCATGGCGACAGGCTTGATCTCGCAAGACATGACCCTATTCAACTGGCAGTGGTGGGATATTCAAGACCTGTACGACTCCGTTGCAGCGATGCCTATAGACGGGGGATTTCGCAACACCCATTTCTACAACAATGAGGTTTATGCGCTGGCGGGGTATATCGCCACCACCGTCAGTGGGCTTGAACCCACAGAAGCCAATTATGCCGCGCTCCTGCAATCGTACCTCTTTGAGCCGATTGGCATGGACAGCGCGATTAGCACGGATGATTTATCACAGCTTGGCGACAACTACGCGCACTCCTACGAACCAGATTTACTTGGTGAAACAGGCGATTTCAGGCGCATGATTGACCCACCGACTGCCTTGATGGCTCCGGCGGGTGCGGTATGGACGAACATTGAGGACATGGCGCGATACGTGATCACACAGATGAACGGCGGAGTCACGCAGGAAGGTACACGCATCGTCAGCGAGGAAAATCTCGCGGAGACGTGGCAGCCGGGCGCCTCAGTCGAATTCGGAACGGACGACTTTGAAAATGTCGCTTATGCAATGGGCTGGATCACGCAGACTTATCGCGGTGTGCCGATGCGCTGGCACAACGGCGGGTGGGTGGGCTACGGCACGCAAATGGCGATCTTCCCCGAAAGCGACACTGCTTTGATCGTGTTCAGCAATTCGTCTTTGGGTGGGGCGTTCAACGACGCGCTGGTGTATACCTTCGCTGAGTTATGGCACGGGCTGGATGTGCAAGCAGTTGAAGCATCGCGGGGGAATTTTACGGATATTCTGTCGCAGCTTAATCGGATTCGCCAATATATCAGCTCAGAACCGATTGACGCGATCAGGGTAGAACCTTTCATCGGCACCTATGAGGGGGATTGGGTTGTCGATATGCGTGACGATGGCAGCCTATGGGTTACTCATGGTGCGTGGGAATTTCAGATGGTTTATATGGGGGTGCTTGGGCAGTATTTCGTCATCAACAATGGCGCAATGGGGACACAGATCAACTTCGAGAGCGAGGGGGACACGATTAACATGGTGATCCAACTCGGTGAAAATGACTTTGCTCGCTTTGCACGGGTAGAGTAGGCAGCAACCAGACGACCCCAACGCCTCACCGAAAAACGCCTCACCCCAAGAACCTGACGGTTCTTTGCCCCTCTCCCAAGGGAGAGGGGCGGTTGAGCGCAGCGAAACGGGGTGAGGCTGGAGAAAAATGAGTTTGCAGACAACGCCTAATTATTCCATTCGTTCCAGCGGCGATTGCCTGAATTGCCGCCGCCGCCTTTTTGCTGGCGTGGATCATTGTTACCGCGATCTAATGGATGTGGCTTGCTGTTGAGGAGCATTCGCTTAGCTTTTTGCACATCACTTTCGTGCTTCAACAGCACGGTCAGCGTATTTTCGAGCGTCTGCTTATCCAGATTATCGGCATTGAGCATCACAAGCGCCCGCGCCCAATCAATCGTTTCAGACACGCTCGGACTCTTCTTCAAGTCCATCGAGCGAAGCCCCTGCACCACTTCAACGACCTGCTGTGCCATGCGCTGTTTCAACTGTGGCACGCGCATTTGCACAATGTTCATTTCGGTTTCCTGGTTCGGGTAGTCGATGAACAGGTACAGACAGCGTCGTTTCAGCGCCTCAGAGAGTTCGCGGGTGTTATTGCTGGTCAACAGCACAATGGGCTGATGTTTCGCTTTAATGGTGCCAAGTTCGGGGACGGAAACTTGAAAATCGCTGAGAATTTCGAGCAAGAACGCCTCAAATTCGGCGTCGGCACGATCAATTTCATCGATCAACAGCACAACCGGCACATCAGACGTGAGCGCCTTCAACAGCGGACGGGCAAGCAAGAAGCGTTCAGAAAAGAACACATCTTCCTCTAGTGCTAAACGATCAGCAGCGGCAGAAAGCGAGTCGGAGTCTGATAAAAGCTGGCTCAATTTGTCGCGCAGCAGTTGGGTATACAGCATTTGCTTGGCGTATTCCCATTCGTAAAGCGCCTTACTTTCGTCTAAACCCTCATAGCACTGCAAACGGATCAACGGTCTCCCGCTAATCTTCGCCCATGATTTTGCCAGTTCGGTTTTGCCCACACCCGCCGGACCTTCGGCAAGCACGGGTTTCCCCAAACGTTCAGCGAGGAACATCACCGTAGCGATTTCGTCTGTGGCGATGTACTGCTGATCTCGCAGAGCATCTTTGATCCCGCTAATTTCGTTACCCATCTTGTTTTGTCCCAGATAGCTGAATAACCGGAGATAACATGCAGCGTTACTGATTCCATTGTAT
>JBBQRJ010000357.1:0-5306 GCA_038214955.1 Aggregatilineales bacterium
CTCAAGATTGATCTATTTGACCTTACATTTTTCTCCGCCCCCTGAATTCGGGGAGGATAGTTTTAACAGTCGGAAGGCTTGAGATGCGCCGCCCGACGCTCAAAGCATCGGGCTACGGGAAGAAATCCCCGTGAATGGGGCTGAATAGCCTCCTAAAGGAGGCTTACAGGCTTTTAATGGTAGCCGGAGGCTTTAGCCTCTGGTGGCAAAAACTTCAAAAATTCAGCGAGGGATTGTGAGCTATTTTACACATGACAAGGAGTCTTCTTATATGAAACTGGTTCGCTTTTATGACCCCGATCTAGGCGGGCAGCTTGGCGTAGAACGCGACGGCACAATCTATAACATTAGTGACCGTTATGCCCTCATGAGTGCGTGGCTTCGACACAGCGTTGGGCGTGTGAACGAGGCATTTCAGGAATTTTCTGATCTGACGAACACAGCGCGAGTTGTGAACGTCGCCGATCTGGTTTCCGTACCCGATCTCAATAAACTTCACTATTTACCTCCCATTGATGAGCAAGATGTATGGGCGGCGGGCGTAACTTACGAGCGCAGCCGCGCAGCCCGTCAGGAAGAAGCCACCGACGGCGGCGACATTTATGCGCGTGTCTACGGCGCACAGCGCCCCGAATTGTTCTTTAAAGCGCATGGGCATGACGTGATCGGGCATTTAGGCGACGTTGGCATTCGTGCCGATGCCACATGGTCAGTGCCAGAGCCAGAACTCGCGGTTGTGTTCAACCCCGCCTTAGAAGTCGTTGGCTTTACTATCGGAAACGACATGAGCAGCCGCGACATCGAAGGCGAAAACCCGTTGTATCTGCCACAGGCGAAAATGTATACGGCGTCATGCGCGTTAGGCACAGGAATTTTGCTCACGGCATCCCGTGAATGGCTGGATGCGACCATTCAGATTCAAATCCAACGCGGCGGCGAGACGGTCTTTGCCGACTCAACCCCGACCTCCCGTATCCGCCGCACGATCAGCGAACTTGCCGATTATCTTGGGCGCAGTATGCAGTATCCTAATGGCGTCGTGCTGTTGACCGGAACGGGCATCGTTCCCCCACTCGATTTTACGCTGGCAGCGGGTGATGTCGTATCGATCACGATTGACCCCATCGGCACGCTGACCAATACCGTTAAGGTGGTCTGATGGATCGTATCCGTGAATGGCTTTCGATTGGCAAATACAGTGAGACTCTACAGCTTGAAATGATTCGCCAGCATAAGATCACCGCTATGCTCCAGCTTGCCGCTCCTGCCAATCATCACGGCGTCGAGTCGCTCTACCTCATGGTCGATGACGGCGTTCCGCTTCATCCTGTCGTGCTAGAGCGCGGGATCAAGTTTGTGCGGGCGCAAAAAGCAGAAGGGCGTCACATTTTGATCGCGTGTGGGGCAGGGATCAGCCGGGCGAGTACCTATGCGACAGCCGTTTTGAAAGAAGAAGAAAACCTGTCGCTGTTGGACGCCTTTCATGAAGTTCATCATGCCCACCCCGTTTCGATGCCCCATCCTGAACTATGGAAATCTCTGTGTGCTTACTACGGCGAAGACACCCCATTCTTGACCGTGTGGAAGCGAAAGATCAATGATGTATGAAAATTAGGGGTGTCTATTTTTGTGGACATGGACGTGATGAAAATACAATCGAACAGTGAGATTATCTTGCTGTCACGAGCGATGTTTGCTCCCCTCCCTGAATTCGGGGAGGGGTTGGGGGTGGGGTTAGATAGGCTTAGGGTAATCGAGTTTGCGCGTGAGGGCTTATGAAAATTGTCGCAGTTGAGTCGCTCCAATGGGCAGAATACCCGCGTTTGATGGTCGTGCGCGTCCACACCGACACAGGCTTGATCGGCTTGGGCGAAACGGTTGATAAAATTCCCGGCACGAAAGGCGCACTGCACGGCACAATTGCGCCGCTCGTCTTAGGGCAAGACCCGCTCGACATTGAAGGCGTGTGGCGTTTCGTGATGGATAACATCATGTATCACGGTTACGCGGGGGCAGAAACGCGGGCGCTGTCTGCCTTAGAGGTCGCTCTGTGGGATTTAATGGGCAAGCACTACAACGCGCCCCTCTATCACCTGTTAGGCGGCAAAACCCGTGATCGCATCCCCACCTACAACACCTGTATTGGCTTTGGCGGCGTACAGGATTACAAAGCGTGGCAGTCGCAAGACGGCGCTGACGCGGGCGAACTGGCGAAAAGTCTGCTTGCGGACGGCATTCGTGCCATGAAAATTTGGTCATTTGACCGTTTCAGCGAGGCGAGTTTCGGACAGTACATCAGTTTGCACGATGTCGAGCAGGGCTTAATCCCTATTCGCCAGATTCGGGACGCCGTTGGCAATGACATGGAAATTGGCATTGAGTGTCATTTCCGCTGGAATCGTGCCAGCATGGAGCGCATCACAGCCGCGTTAGCGCCGTATAACATCCTGTTTCTGGAAGACGTGATCGCGCCAGTGCATCCTGAAGAAATTAAACTCGTCTCGCAGCGTACCTCAATCCCGATCATCGGCTCAGAACTGTTGATGACTCGCTGGCAAATCCGCGAATGGTTGGAAAAGCGCGTCGCGCAAATCGTCATGACGGATCCCGTGTGGAACGGTGGCATTGCAGAGACTCGCAAGATCGCATCAATGGCAGAAGCGTTTGGCGTGCCGCTCGTACTCCACAACGTCGCCGGACCCATTTGCCATGCCGCCTGTATGCACTTGGGAGCGCACATTCCCAACCTGTTCTTTGTCGAGTCCGTGCGGGCGTTCTACAAAACCTATTTCCCGATCATCAGCGACTTTGCGCCGACGGTCAGCGACGGGCATCTGGAAATTCCGCAAGGCGTGGGCTTAGGCGTCAACTTGCGCCCTGAAATGCTCGAACGTGATGATCTCAGTCGTGTCATTTCCGACGGGGCAGGGTTGGCAGCGGGACGCCGCGCAATGGGTGATCATTGGGCGGTGGAAAACATCCGATAATTATGGTTTCTCTCGCTTTGCTGGCGATTCGGCTAACCATCATCATGAGCGCCCTTATCCTGATTGCGCTTGCCGTTGGGCGAGTCATATTCGCCCATGACACCAACGTCGCCTTTGTTTCGACACGCACGGGCGACGAAGATGTGTTTATCGCAGACATGCGTTCAGGTCTACCGGTTAACCTGACTCGCCTTGAGGGTTGGGATGGCGCGTCAGCCCGTTCCAGAGACCGAATCGCGTTTTCGTCCTCTCGCACGGGCAATCCCGAAATCTACACCATCAGCGTATATGGCGGTGATGTACAGCAGTTGACCGATAACCATGTGCGCGATACCGATCCCGTCTTGTCTGCTGATGGAGAACGGATCGCCTTTGTGTCAGACCGGGAAGGGGACTGGAATATCTACGTCATGGACTCTGACGGAAGTGGACAGCGCCGAATCACCGATAGCACGAACGACGATCAATCGCCTGTGTGGTCGCCTGATGGCAGTCGTATTGCCTTTGTTTCCTATCGGCGCGGCAATTGGGCGATCTTCACCGCTAGTCCCGATGGCAGCGACCTACGCGAACTCACCCCCAATACCCGCCAACGTTATATCGACCCGGCATGGTCGCCCGACGGCTTGACGATAGCCTTTGCCTCAGACCGACGTGGGCGCAACTTCGAGATTTACACCATGAGCGCCGACGGTGGCGACATGACCCGATTGACCAGCAATCCTGCATTGGATATGAGTCCATCATTTTCATCTGACGGAGACTGGATTATCTTTGAGTCATGGCGCGACGGAAATCCTGAAATCTATCGTATGAATTACACAGGTGAACAAATCACCCGCTTGACCTACGCTGAGGGGCGTGATACCGATCCATCGTGAACCCGTTTTTTGGTCGTTGCTACTTATCGCTGTTGAACCTAACCTGTCTGAAAGGACATGAATGCAATTCACCCGTGATCGTTTTACGTGGCTGGCATATCTCATGCTGGCATATTTTGCCTATGTCATGGCGGCGTTGGGACCACTCATGCCGTTTTTACGCGCAGAACTGAACTTGAACTATACCGTTGCCGCGCTCCATCTGACCGCCTTTGCGTTGGGCATGACGGTAGCGGGTTCGCTCACAGACCGCCTAGCCGAACGCTTTGGGCGTGTGCGCCTGTTTTGGGGCGGCGGTTTTGGCATGGTGATCGGGGCGCTGTTGTTCATCAGCGTGCCGAACGAAATCATTACTATCTTTTCATCCTTCCTCATGGGCTTGCTTGGCTCGTTCCTGCTCATCATGATTCAAGCCATGCTGTCAGACCGACACGGCGTGATGCGTGCCGTCGCATTCAGCGAGTCGAACGTCACCGCCAGCGTAGCGACGGCTTTTGTCCCCCTTGTAATCGGTTTCAGCGAAGGGTCGGGTTTCGGTTGGCGCATCGCCATGTGGATCGGCATTGCTTCTTGGCTCATTCTGACGTTCGTTTATCGCAGTCAGCCGTTGCCAGTGGCAACCAAACGCAAGCAGACGAACGTTGGGCAGTCGAAACGCCCGCTCCCGCTCATCTTCTGGATGTATTGGCTGGTGATCTTCTTTAGCGTGTCCGTCGAATGGTGTATCGGCTTCTGGGGCGCAGATTTCCTCGAAAACGGCGTTGGCTTAGAGCGTGTGACCGCCTCCACGCTGATGTTCGTGTTCTTAGCGGCAATGGCGCTCGGACGGCTGATCGGTAGTCGAATCACGCGCACCATGGAAACGAGTCGCTTGTTGATCATCGCCGCCGTGATCGTGCTGTTCGGTTTTCCGCTGTTCTGGTTGGGGCAAATCCCCGCCATAAACATCATTGGCTTGTTCATTACGGGCTTTGGCATCGCCAACTTGTACCCGTTGACGCTTTCCGTCGCTACGGGCATTGACCCCGAACGCTCGAACACAGCAAGCGCCCGATCTTCGCTTGGGGCGGGCTTGGCTATCTTGATCATGCCGCAAATTCTAGGCGGTCTAGCCGATCAAATTGGCATTTCTGGTGCATTTGGCATTGCGGCGGTGCTGGTCGTGATCGTTGTGGCGCTCACCCTCTTCGCCCACAGCCGCTCCCCAATCCTGCAACCCGCCAAATCTTGAACAGCGCGTCCTAGCTTTCTCCCCTCTCCTTTTTCGGAGAGGGGCAGGGGGTGAGGTTGTTTTTCTCCCCCTCTCCATTCGGGGATGGGCATCTTTCTCCCCCTCTCCTTTTTCGGAGAGGGGGTCGGGGGGTGAGGCTTCTTTTTTGAGGCGGTGGATGAAGTTTTATGCGGGTGGCACGATGGGATCAATGAACGTAAACAGCGC
>JBBQRJ010000358.1:0-5293 GCA_038214955.1 Aggregatilineales bacterium
AGCAGGTAAATACCGAGGGTGAAAATGGTTCGCACCCAGAACCCGAATGTGCGAGGACTGCGGCGGAACACGGCGACATCTTTTTCAGGCGATTGCATCATAGACTCCTATACATAAAGAAGTTCACAGTTTACGGTTTACAGTTTACAGCGAATTTGTTTTTTTACTGTGAACCGTAAACTGTCTACTGTCTACCGATGTTCTACGATTTAGGTAATTGATTCTAACAGTAATTTTGAGAGCGTGTCCGGGTCGTAAGGTTTGAGCAGAAAACGATTCGCGCCCGCCTCGAACGATTCAACTTCTTTGTCCATACCCGACGCCACAATAATCAGTTTTTGGGCAAACGAGGGGGCTTGCCGCAGTTCCCGCACGAGTTCGACGCCATCCATGTCGTGCAAGTGGTAATCAATGATGAACGCATCAGGCTGAAAATCGTTGGCTTTGTTGATCGCATCGCCGCCACGAGCAACAGTAGTCACTATAAAATCATCCAGTTCGAGCAGCGTTTTCAACAGACTGGTCATGGTACGATCATCGTCAACGATGAGGATTCTTTTCCCCAAGTTCGCGCTCCCCCGATAGAGAGGATGCGGCATGATACGCCGCATCCTAGAACGTGTTGAGTCTCAGTGTACCTGTTTCTCGGTAGGATGTCCAACGAGGGCAGCATTTAACGCCTCGTCAATACCTTCTACGAGGACAAAATGCAGTTTGTTCCGCACATCGACAGGGAGATCATCAAGGTCTTTCTCGTTCTTCTTCGGCAGGATGATCGTCTCTAAACCAGCGCGGTCTGCCGCCAGAATTTTGTCTTTGATGCCGCCAACGGGCAGAACCTTCCCTCGCAGCGTTATTTCTCCCGTCATAGCGACGTTTCCGCGCACCAACTTACCCGTCAACAGAGACGCCAGCGCAACGGTCATGGTGACGCCCGCCGAGGGTCCATCTTTGGGAGTCGCGCCTTCGGGAACGTGCAGATGAATATCATGCTTATCGAAGAAGTCTGGCGACAAGTTAAAATCGTCCGACTTCGAGCGAATATAGCTCAACGCGATTCGGGCGCTTTCCTGCATCACTTCGCCCAACTGCCCGGTAAACTGGAAGCCCTTCGCCCCCTGCATGTATGCCGCTTCGACGTACAGCACGTCTCCACCATAGGGAGTCCACGCCAAGCCCGTCGCCACACCGGGACGATCTGTGCGGTCTTCGGCTTCTGTACGATAGCCATAACGCGGTTTACCGAGCAAAGTTCGCATGACAGGCGTGTCGATGATCACCTTTTCGGTGCTGCCTTCCGCGATTTTCGTGACGATCTTACGCATCCCACGCCCGATCTCACGTTCCAGCGTGCGGACGCCCGCTTCCCGCGTGTAATCGCGGATCACGACTTCCAACGCATCCCGCGTCACGGTAGCTTCTTCGGTACGCAGACCGTTCTCGCGGATTTGACGCGGCACAAGGTACTGCTGTGCGATGGCGATCTTTTCCTGTTCGGTGTAACCGCTCAGTTGGATGATCTCCATACGGTCACGTAGCGGACCCGGAATCGGGTCAAGCTCGTTCGCCGTCGTGATGAAAATGACCTCGCTCAAGTCGAACGCCACATCCAGATAGTGATCGCGGAATTCCGAATTCTGTTCGGGGTCAAGCACTTCCAGCAACGCGCTTGCCGGATCACCGCGAAAATCGCGCCCCAGCTTATCCACTTCATCGAGCATGATGATCGGGTTGTGCGATTCAACACGCCGGATCGTCTGGATCATACGTCCCGGCATTGCGCCAATGTAGGTACGCCGGAAACCGCGAATCTCAGCTTCATCGCGCACGCCGCCCAGACTCATGCGGATAAATTTACGCCCCATCGCCCGCGCAATACTCGAACCGAGCGAGGTTTTACCCACGCCGGGAGGACCCACAAAGCACAGAATCGCCCCCGCACGTTCACGGCGAATATGATCCGTTGCTGTGGCTTGGTCAAAGTCCGACCCGCGCTCTAGGCGCAGCTTACGCACCGCCAAAAATTCGAGGATGCGTTCCTTAATGTCCTTCAGCCCGTAGTGATCCTCATCCAGAACTGCCCGCGCATGGGCAATGTCGAGGTTATCCGCCGTCTTTTTGCTCCAGGGGATGCTCGTCAGCCAATCCAGATAGGTGCGGATCACGCCATATTCCGCCGCCGCTGTTGGCAGCTTGGACAACCGATCTAGTTCACGTTCGGCTTCCTTACGGGCTTCATCCGGCATCCCCGCTTCGGCGATCTTCTTACGGAACTCGTCAACTTCGACGGTTTGCTCGTCGCCTTCGCCAAGTTCACGTTGAATCGCCTTCAACTGCTCGCGCAAGTAATACTCGCGCTGCATCTTTTCCATTTCGGTTTGGGCTTCGGTCTGAATTTTGCGACCTAGCTCCAAGACTTCGATCTCTTTGCTCAACAGCGTCATCAACCGGCGCAGTTTCGCTTCGGTGCTGTCCAATTCGAGGATCGCTTGTGCCTCACCGAGATCGATCCGAATGTAGGTCGAAATCGTATACGCCAGTTGCAGCGGGTCATCTACATTGAGCGCCGACGAAATCAATTCGCCGGGGATGCTCGGCACAAGTTCTGCCAACCGCGTGAACATATCGACTACATTGCGCGTGAGCGCCTCAACTTCGAGCGACGTTTCCACTGCTTCGGGAATCTCGTGGACTTTCGCCTTTAGATACGGTTCTGTATCTGAAAATTCATCAACGGCGATACGACCCAACCCCTGCACCAACATGCGGATCGTGCCATCGGGGGCGCGAAACAAGCGATGAATGGACGCAATTGTGCCGACGCGATAAATATCATCGGGTCCCGGCGTCTCCATATCGGGGTCTTTCGCGGTGATCAAACCGATCATCCGATTACCGCTCACCGCCTCGTCTACCAGTTTGATACTGCGCGGCTGACCCACCGTCAGCGGAATAATCGTCTCTGGATAAACCACCACGCCGCGTAACGGCAAAATAGGCAGTTCATCGGGGATAATCAGTTCTGCGTCGTCGCCATTTAAACCCGTGCGGACTTCTACATCTTGCAGTTCATCAGCCGAGAAGTCATCGATCACGGGCGACTGCGGTTTATCACTCATTGCTACCATCTTCCTCTCCAACGACGCGAATCCGGTTTTCAGGAACACGGGGCATCTCTATGTGTAAAAACCCATCCCGGTATGCCGCCGTGACCCCTTGATTACTGACATTCCATGGAAAACTGAATTCCACACGGAACTCTCCATAGTTGATTTCGACTTGGTGATAAGCTGCGTTTTGCAGCGCGGGGCGTTCTCGCGTCCCGGTAATGACCAATTGTTGTCCGTTCAGCGCCACGTTGAAATCATTGGCACGCATTCCGGCGATTTCTACCAGCACGACGATTTTATCTTCAAGTTCGATCACATCTGTTGGGGGTTCAAACTGCCGCCGTATATTCAAGCGTACAGCATAGCCTTGAATCATCCATTGGCGTCCAGTTGCAGGATCACTGGAACGCTTTTTTTCCTGCATTGAAAAAAACATGAGCGCGTCGTTCCCTCTCTCCGATTCTACCAGTCTACCCGTTTACCGTAAAAGAAATATTAGATCGGGATGACAAGTTGAAAAGAGGGGAATATCACCCCACCCCCTGCCCCTCCCCGAATTCAAGGAGGGGAGAAAACAGTCTTTGCTGACTCCCTCCCCTGAATTCGGGGGAGGGTTGGGGAGGGGGTCAAATTGATGTGTCTAAGGGGTAGAAAATCAAATCACCACGAACAGGCTTTCGCCGCTGCTGGACTCAGTGGCGGGCGCAGTCGTTGGTGTGACAATTCCCGGCGTTGAGGGCATATTTTGCGACAGCGCGAAACTCAGAATCGCAAGGATGATCAGCACGACCACCGCGATCAGCGAACGCATGGGAATACCGGATCGTCCCCCACCAAAATTATCACGGATGCGATTCGTCAGCCGTTTCAACTGCCCATCGAGCGGCGCATCGGTGATGACAAGCGGTTCGTTTGCCACAATCGGCTGAATGCTCGGCGGCAGATTCGGCGGCATGGTCGTGCCATCCACCAGCACGGGAATAATCACCATTTCGGGACGTTTCAGCGCCGCCTCAATTTGAATACGGATCGGGTCTTTGGGGTTCTCGATCCCCTTGCTTTTGCTGTTGACGCCTGTCCAGTTCTTGCCAATGACGATCACCATCACGTCACTATGCGAGACGACATCGTTTGCCAGCACCAAACGCGATACCGTGCGGTCTGAAATGCGATCTACATCCCGCAAAATGGCGCTTTCCCCGAACGTTTTGGTCAAATACTCGTGGATGCGCCCCGAAATTTCGCCCGTGTCCTCGCGTCGGTAGCACATGAAGATCAGCGGTTCTTTTGAAATCTTCGGGCGCGGTGCGCTAGGGCGCGGCGGCAGACTCACAGGCGTATTGCCCGGTGTAGCCGGCGTGACATTCACCGAGCCTGTAGGCGCAGCAGGCGGGGGGGGTGCTTGCGCTTGCCGCCTCACTGAGGGCAGTTCAATCGTTTCACGCTTCAAAATTGCCTCCACTTCTGCGCCAACTGCCCGCGCTCCAGCAATGCGGTTATCCGGGTTCTTGGTGAGCATACTGTTGATCAAGTTGACCAGCGTCATGGGAATATCGGGACGAAATTGGCGCGGGTCTGGCACTTCATCATTGAGGATAGATGCAATCGTCATCACCGCCGACGTTTCGAGGAACGGCAGGCGTCCGGTCAACATTTCGTACATCAACACGCCGAACGCCCAAATATCGCTTTTCTCATTGTAAGTTGCGCCTTCGCAAACTTCGGGGCTAAGGTAAGCCACCGTCCCCAAAATAGAGCCAACTTGCGTGAGCATCGTGCCGGGAGCATCACCCATGCTCGCCACGCCGAAATCAGTCAGCTTGGGCGTACCATCATCAGCCAGCAGCACATTAGCGGGTTTAATGTCCCGGTGGATGATGTTCAGGCGATGTGTGCGCGTGAGCGCGTCGGATAGGTCTAAGGCGAGTTGAAGCACGCGCTCAATAGGGAGCTGCGGCGTTTTCTTGAGCAGTTTTGCCAGCGACCCCGCGCCGACGTACTCCATGATAATATAATGGCGTTCGTCCTCGTTGACTGTATCCAGCACGCGGATAATGTTCGGATGATTCAGCTTGCCAAGCGCATTGGCTTCGCGCCGGAAGCGTTCGAGTAGCGTGGGGTCATCCTGCACAATTTGCGGTTTTAACGCTTTGACCGCAACCGTTTGCCCTGTCGTTTGATCA
>JBBQRJ010000359.1:0-5289 GCA_038214955.1 Aggregatilineales bacterium
TCCTTCGACTTCAATTTTGACCTATCATACGCCGCACCTTTCGCTTGACGCAAATTGTGTTTGTTCATGCCCTTTCGGTAACAATAGGGGCGGTTTCAAGACTATAGAGTCATGATCATTGGTAAGGAGATGAACGATGCGGCATAAAATTTTGTTGCTCCTCGTATTTGTATTGGTTTTGGCGGTGACTCCCGTCATGGCGCAAGAAGGAGATAGGGCGTGGGTGCGCGTGTTTCACCTCGCCCTGGACTGGACAGATGTAGATACTTATTGGGGCGGCGATCTCATTCTGGAAGCCACCCAACCTGTGAGCGCAAGTGATTGGGTGGCGGTTGAAACTGGCACGATCACGTTTTCGGTTGCCGAAGTGGGGACGGGCATGGTCAACACCGTACTTGAAGTGACGGATGTGACGCTGGAAGCAGGACATCGTTATACGATTGCGATTGTCGGGCAAATGGCAGATGACAGCCTTAGCACGCTGTTCATTGACGAAACGGCTGAAATTGCGGACTTCGATATGTCGCAGGGGTCGGCGATCATGACGATCAACAACATCGCGGGCGCTCCGGCAGTGACCTTCCTCGATAATGAGATTGTACAGGCGGAAAATGTCGGTTATGACGACCTTGTGACGACTTTCATCCCGGCGATGAGTTGGGATACATCCATTGTGGTGGAGCATGACAACCCCGACAATGTGCTGTTTGAATTTGATACCGAAGCGGACGGCATAGGCGGATTCTGGGAACCCTATACGGTCTATTTGTTCGGCATGGCAGGGACGTATCCCGGTGAGGTGTGGAACGATTACGGGTTGACTACTGCATCCCATTACACCGTCGCAGAAAACCCGATCCAGTTTCTGGAAGCGTTCACAGGGAAGAATTTATACAACAATGCGGATAGCGGCGTCGTGTATGAGTTTACGACCCTGCTGAGTTTGATCGACGAAGCGGGCTTGACCGACACGCTGACGGGGATCACTGAACAACCGTTTACCCTGTTTGCGCCAACCGACTATGCATTCGCTCAACTGCCCGAAGGCGCGTTGGACGAACTCCGCGACGATCCCGAATTATTACAGGCGGTGCTGCTCAATCATCTGGTAGACGAGAACTTGGACTTGAGCGCAATGGAAACGCTCACCACATCACAGGGTACGGAATACGATATTTTGTTTGATGAGGAATCATTCAGCTATCTGTTAAACAATGACATCATCGTCAATTCGTTCGCCTACCCGTTAGGCAGCGGTTCAGTATGGTTGATCAATAACGGTGTGCTGCTGCCTTAACGTGATGCATATTGTCTAATGATGGTCGCCAGTTCCCGCGCACGGTGACGGAAAGTATGTTCTTTCAGCACCCGTGCGCGGGCGGCGATTCCAGCGGCGCGGCGTTCATCGTCATGGGTGAGGAGATAGCGGTAGCGGTCAATCGCTTCTTCTTGCGAATGCACGATGAAGATTTCGCGTCCCGGCTCGAACCAGCGTTCCACGCCTTGATACGGGTTGCCGACAATGCAGCATCCCATCGCCGCGAGTTCAAACGGACGTGACGATGACGAGGCATAAACATTCGCGTGCGCTGCCCGCGTGATGCACAGGTTGAGCTTGGTACGACTGGCATATTCGCGCAGTTTGCTAAAGCTGAGATAGGGGAGCATTTCGGCACGCCCCAGATCACCGAGCTTTGTCCCGCGCACGGCGAATCGCTTGTCGGGGAGCGCCAGCGACGGCGCTTTGATCATGCTGTCAATCCATTCGTCGCGGTATTCGCGCCCATGCCCGTAAAACATGACATCGAGGTCTTGCGACGGAACGTCTACGGGACTGAACACGTCGGGATCAGCGCCATAGAATAGGGTATGCACGGCTTTCGCGCCCATCTGTTTGATCATCTCTGCGCCGCCTTCGCTGTTGCTGATGAAGGCGGCGTATTCGCTCACATCTGCGCCCTGATAAATGCGAAAACCCGTCGCAAAGCCCGCCATGTTGGGCAGACTCGCGGGAACATCGCCATCATAATAGATCACGGGCTTGTTGTGCTTCTGCATGATCGCGGACGGTACACCCGTCAGATGATTCAGCGGCACGGTGAGGAAGATGATCGCGTCGATGTCGGGTTCGCGGGTGAGGATGCGATCAAGGTGGCGTTCCCACAGCGGCGCGATAGTCGTGTTGGCGATCTGCCGCACAAGCCGATCCGACGCGGATTCGTCATTGGACGCGGGTTGGGGCGTGGATTTGGGCGTGAAGCGGCGCATCATATCACGCACGCCCTTGAACGCATCGCCGTAAAGCTGCGCGGGGTTGTCGGCGGCACGCCACCACAGCGACTCAATGGCGGGTCCTTGATACGGCGCGGCGATCACATCCACGCCAATTTCGTACAAGCCCTTCATCAACTGCCACCATGCAGGCGTGGCGCTGAACGGCTGAGTCAGGTCTAGCGAGGATACGAGGAAAAACAGTTTCATAGAAGTTCACAGCTCACAGTAAAAACAGCATTCTCAATTGCTACGATTTCCCCATAGTTCGGTACTTGTAGGGACGAGGCACGCCTCGTCCGTTTTCAGATAATTTTAGAACAGGACAAGGCATGGACTTGTCCCTACAAAAACACCTTTTGTTGTCTACTCAATGTAGCCTAGCGCCCGCAAATGCTCGACGACTTCCTCATCAACAGGGGCGATCTTTTCTGCGTTGGGCTGTGCGGCACGGCGTACCAGCGTCTCGATTTGCCCGCGCATACTCGCCACCCGATCCGCATGATCAACCGCAATGTCTTGCGTTTCGGCGGGGTCATGGGCGATGTTGTACAAGCCTTCGAGCGCGTTCTCGCGTAGGATGAGTTTGTAATCCCCTTGATAGACTGCCCGCCGGGTCTCTCGCAGGTTCAGGTGATTGATCAGCGTGGGCGCTTGATGCTCGATCACACGCAAAAAGATGTTCGGCGCGAAGGCTTCACTAAACGCGACTCCGTTTTCGGCGTCGGGATCGCCTTCGAGCAGAGGCAGGAGCGAGAGATCAGCCGTCTTGATTCCAGCAGATTCCATGAACGTATGATAGAGGCGGCGCGTAGAGATGTTCGCCCCGATCTCGCGCCCGTGTGCGAAGTCGGGGTGATGAATCACCAGCGGCACATGGACTAATTCCTGATGCACATCGAAGGTATGCCCGAATAGATCATGTTCACCGTGACATTCCCCGTGATCTGCGGCGATTACCACCATCGTATCGCGCAAGCGTCCGCTTTTTTCCAGCGAGTCGAGGAACTGTCCTAAGGCGCGGTCTTGCGCGGCGATCTCAGCGTCGTAGAAGTCGAGTAATGCCCGCGCTTCCCAATCTGCCAGCGGCGTTTCACGCGGACTCGCCCATGACGCGCTGTCACGGTTCAAGCGGTTGATGAAGGCGTAAGCGTGGCGATCTGTGTGTGGCGCAATGTGATCCAGCATATCGGCGGGCGGGTGATAGGGCAGGTGTGCGCCCATTAAATTGACGAACATGAACAGCGGTTGATCCGACGAATAGCTGTTCCAGTAGTCACCCGCATCCGTCAGGGATAAATTGGTATTGCCTTTGAAATTGACGAACTTTGTCCATAACGGCGTGAGGACAGGGTTGAGCGAGACGCGAAACATTGTGTCGCTTTGCGAAAACGTGTGCGAGATGCGGCGTGCATGAGGTCGAAACCATTTCAAGAATCGGCGGCGCAGCGCAGACGGACTCACCTCATCATCAATGGGGCGATTGGGGACTGCACCCGCGTAGTTGTAGAAAGACCCGAATCCGCGCTGTAAACCGTTGAGCAGCACGCCCACCAGCGGATTATTGCAAAACCCGACGGTGTTATAGCCCGCCGCCGTCAAGTGTTCTGCCAGTGTGGGCAAGCCATCCGTCAGCAGATGATCCGCTTGCGTCATGCCGTGCATACCGGGATATTCGCCTGTGAAGATGGATGCATGGGCGGGGATCGTCCAATGGGACGGCGCGACTGCCCGCGTAAAAATGTGCGAACGGGCGGCAAATTCATCAAGGTAGGGCGATGTAGAGCGCGTATTGCCGTATAAAGAGAGTCGATCACGCCGGAGCGTGTCGAGGATGATCAACAGAATGTTGGGGGATCGCATTGCGTTCCTAGCCACTTACGGGAAGATTGAGTCGCATTATAGCGGGGGAAACTTTGCTTTGCGATTCCACGTGTTAGGATAATCAACCTCACCCCCAACCCCTCTCCAAATGGAGAGGGGAGACAAGCAGAGTAGTGGAGTCTCCTATCCTATTTTTTTCGGAGAGGGGTTGGGGGTGAGGTGAGGTAAAGTATTGTTAAGGAGAAGCATATGCAAACGACCCGCGTAGGACTCATTCAATTGGCGTGGACAGGGGATCGCGCCACGATGAAAGATCGCGTTCGTGAAATGGTGGCAGACGCCGCGACTCAAGGCGCGGCGCTCGTGTGTTTGCCCGAATTTTCGCTGTCACCGTATTTCGCCGCCACGAAGGACACGTCGGGTTTTGCGTGGGCGGAATCGCTCCCCGGCGGCGAGTCAGAAGCGTTTTTTGCAGATTTAGCGCAGACACATCACATTACGTTGATCGGCAGCCTGTTCGAGAAAACCGACTCTGGCGCGTACTACGACACAGCGACGATTCATAACGCCGACGGGCAGTTGATCGGCGTGCAGCGCAAGATTCACATTCCGTCGGGTGTGGGTTACAACGAAACCAGCTTTTTCGGCGGGGGTGATGTCTACAATGTATTCGACACGGGGACGGTCAAAGTTGCCGCGCCCACCTGTTATGACCAGTGGTTTCCCGAATTGGCGCGAATCTTCACGCTCAACGGCGCAGAATACATCTTCTACCCGACGGCGATTGGGTCTGAACCCACCGCGCCAGAGGTCGATTCACAGGAAGCGTGGCAAACGGTCATGCGAGGCAGCGCCATTGCCAACGGCGTATTCATCGGCGCGGCGAATCGCATCGGGCAGGAGAACGGACTCACGTTTTACGGCAGCAGTTTTGTGTGTGACCCGATGGGACACATCCTCGCGCAAGCCGGACGCGATACCACCGAAGTCTTGATCGCAGACCTAGACGCAGACGTGTTCACGAAATGGCGGCGCTTATTTCCCTTGCTCAAACAGCGTATGCCCAAGACCTACGGGCGCATCACCGAGGGGTAGGCTCTTTTTTCTTTTTATTACGCCAATGTCACATTACGCAGGGTGTCAGTTTGACCCCCACCCCGCTCGCTGCGCTCGCCTCCCTCCCCCGAATTCAGG
>JBBQRJ010000360.1:0-5288 GCA_038214955.1 Aggregatilineales bacterium
TAGAAAGCCTCCTAAAGGAGGCTCAAACGCGCTCCGTCAGTGTCTATTTCCGGCTCATCCTCCGATGTAAACGACGCTTTTGCTGACTCCCCTCCCTGAATTCGGGGAGGGGTCGGGGGTGGGGTGGGCTTATCTTGACGCGCAAAACCACACGGGGTCGCCCCTACACGCTGACCCCAATACAAACATCTGCTTGATTTTGATGCGTTTGCCCTAGATAAAACATGCGTTCTGGCAATCCCCTTGCTAATATGTTAAATATAGTGGGCGCGGTTTATCGCGTCCCTACGAAATCTCCAGCGCACGAATGAGAGAGAGTCTGCCGTATGTCTGCCAAAACCACTACCACGATCAAGCAGTTTTACGAGCGGCGCAAGCAGTTACAGGCGCAAGGCGTCAAAAATGAACTGTCGGTGCGCGAGGCGTTTAAGGAACTGCTGTCGAATGCCGCCGAATCGAAGAAGTGGACGCTGGTCGTGGAACAGCGAGTCGAGGGGACGCGCAACATCCCCGACGGCACGCTGCGCGATGGCATGACCATCCCGCGTGGCTACTGGGAAGCCAAAGACTCGGACGATGACCTAGAAGCCGAGATCGCCAAGAAACTGGGCAAGGGCTACCCTAGCAGCAATATCATTTTCGAGAATACGCAGCGTGCCGTCTTGATTCAGAGCGGGCAGCGCATGGGGGATTTTGACCTTGAACACGGCGAACAGATCGCCACCCTGCTAGACCGTTTCTTAGGCTACACCGAACCCAACATCGTCGGGTTTGAAGCCGCCGTGAACAAGTTCAAAGAGACGACTCCCGAACTGGCGACGGGCTTACGCACGCTCATTCAAGAGGCGCACAAAGACAATAAGGCGTTTATCGCGGCTTACGGATCGTTTTACGCGCTGTGCCAAACCACGCTCAACCCCAACATCAGCCGTGACGCCGTAGACGAAATGTTGATCCAGCATTTGCTGACCGAACGCTTGATGCGGACGGTATTCGACAACCCCGACTTTGTGCAGCGCAACGCCATTGCCGTTGAAATTGAACGGGTGATCGCCGCGCTGACCAGCAAATCGTTCAGCCGCGAGAAGTTCATCGGGCAGTTGAGCTATTTCTATGAGGCGATTGAAGCCGCCGCCAAAACGTTACGCGGATTTAGCGAGAAGCAGCATTTTATCAAGAAGGTTCGTTGTTCGACAGTTTTTGTGAGGCTTGGTATTCGGGGGTATCAAACCAGCAGGTGGCACGGGTGTATTTCTTCTTGCCAGAGTACGTCGCTAGAAATCGCCCATTATTGCAGTGATATGAGTAGCGCTGTTGAATCATGCCCCATTCGTCTTCTGGAAAACGCTGCATAATGATCGCCTGATCTATGTTCGCCTCAACCATCTCCTTTAGCACACAAACATCTTCTTTATCCCACAAGTGACCAACCAATACGATCCGCTCAGTAGTTTCAGTGTGATCACGCCAGCGAATGGTCAACATTTTTGTGCCGCGCTTGATCTTCGTCAGGTGAATTGACTGGGCAAACGCTTCAAAGAGTGTCCGCCGCTCTCGAATTTCGACATCATCCCAGCGTCGGATTACTTCTTCCAGCACGGGACGAGCATTTGAGACAGTGAGAGTTTGTTTATCCCGGTTCTTGAGATCGTCAAGTTCCCGTTGAAAAGCCGCGATTTCGCGCTCTGCTGCTTCATATTTCGCCTGCGCTCGTGCAATCATTTCAGGATGTGTCAGCACACCAAGACTAGCAATAATGTTATTCTTAGTCTGCTCAGACGTTCGTATCCAGTTCTCCAACCGGCGCATCTCGGCGTGTACTTCTTGCTCTGAATGGTTAATGGCGTCTAACCACGCCTCATCATCGATGCTCGTCGCCTTTAGACGTTCGAGTAGCAGTCGATCAACAGTTCCGTCCAAAATATAGGATTTGATCGACCAAACCAGCGAACGATAAGGATAATCCTGCAACACGTAAGCGTAGCTATTCGAGTGATTGCTCCATGAGGTTGCCAAACGCGCATTTGGTCTTTCGGGCAGGTCATCGGTGAACACCAGCCCGCTGTAGGTCGGCGGCGGCACCGGACGGTCTTCTTTGTGCCGGTTGAAGGTGCGACGCGGGATATGTTCGGGATTTGGTTCACCGTGGAAATCGGTTGGGCAGAGGCGGTTAAAGGCAAACATAAACAGATCGATAGGAACAATCCCTTCATGGTTGTTCCATTTGACAATTGCCCCTTGATGTACCCAGTGTCCGATATATGCCACTTGCCACAATAAATGCTTTAGACCCATTGACGATGGCATCAACCTTTGGGTATAGGGTGAACGACAATTCAAGCGCAAATTGAGCCTAAACCCCTCCGGTATCATGTCTGGTGTAACTTCTGGAAAATAGGGACCGTGCTTCTCCATGTATTTCCATGTACGTAGATGATTGCCATTGAACTCACGAAAGAGCTTAAAAATCTCAACAACGACTTCAGCGTGCGGCTCAAATCGGACATATTTGCGATAGTTCAGGTTACGTTCCCCGGTGGGCAGTTTTTCTCTCATATCAACCATATAACCGGGAACCGTCATGCGCCCTGCCCACAAGCCACGCTCCGTGAGATAGTCACGGCTTTTCAGGAGTTTTCCCTTGACATGATAATCAAGAAAATCCGCTGCCCGCTGCGCCTCATCGCGGAACTGCTGCATAAAAAACTTACCCTGAGTCGGATGGGCAAAATCGTAGACCAAACGCGGCGTCATGACCATAACGTTGTTACGGCGGCACGCATCGATAAAAATGTTCGTCTCGATCTGCGTAACGTCACGGAAGAAGCGATCTACGTCTTGGGCGGCAACGAGACCGATTTCCCCATGTTCAATCATTTCGTAAAGCATTGACATGCCGGGACGATCTTTGATCTTCTTCGTCCCACTGACTCCGCCATCCATGTCGATCATGACGATTTTCTCTCGAAGCCACCCATACTGGATGAGGTGGTCGACCATATCAACGGTTTGCAGGGTAGTCGAAATATTGCCAATTTGAGCATCGGTAGACTGTCGGTAGTAAACTGCAACAGGGCGTCCAATCGGCAGTGGCTGCGACTGATAGGGATCAGGCTTATCAGCAGCTTGGCGTTTCAAACGATTAGCGCACATCTTTATTACTCCTTCACTCGTCAAAACGAATAGAAAACGCCTCATTCCTACATATGGAAGCCTTTTGCTTGCAAAGGCGAATCCAATACATACAGGAACGAGGCGCTGTGTTGTACAATGCGTCTCAGCCCTGCGTAGTGCTAGTCTCACTCGCTGGGTTAGCCTGATCGTCGAGCACCACCTCGACGGTCTGGCGAATATTCTCCCCAGTGTACGACTTTTCCTCGAACCGTGCAATAATTTGCAGCAACGAGCGGCAGACCGCTTTGAGGTCTACGTTCGGTTGTCTATTCAGTTGTTCAGATTGATCCTGCGGTTCAGCTTTCAACCTCAATATCCTCGAAATACTCACTGCTGTAATGTGCCACAGCTTCCAGAATGAAATGCTGCGCCCTGTAGGGATCGGTCAAAATGGAAACCAGTGGTTTGTCCATACGTCGCGTTCCTCCGTTTTACTGATACTCTCAGCGTATCACATGGGTATTGTGCGATCTCTGAAATTTTTCAGATCGGGATTGTCAAAATTACAGGGTGTAAATGAAATTTTCCGGCTTTGAGAGGAGATTGGAATGAAACACGATTGTACATGGCACTCGATTTTCATGAGCGTTGCAACAAGTTCGGTAGCGGAAATCCCGCGCCGTAAGGTTGTCAAGTCCGCTTTATGTCAGGCAAAATAGCCGTAGTTCTTGCGATTCAAGCCCCTTTGTCTTTTGTAAAACCATTTTGCATATATAAGTTAATTGTATGCTAATTAAAAGCAGATTTTGTTTTCAGGCTGCTTCGCAAAAGATTCTTTTGCTTCTGCGATCATAATGGAATCAGGAGGTGCTACATGGGATATGACACGGACGAAAAGATGCAGCGGATGATCGAACTACTCATGGCGTCTTACCCGCAGGGGATGAACACCCGCGAGTTGGCAGTCGCCCTTGATACGACACAGCAGAGTATCCGCAACTACATCACACGTTTACAAGACAAAGAAGTCCCGCTCATTGAAGTGGAGTCATGGGTGTTCGCTATCGACCCACGCGCCTACATTCTTCCACTTCGTCTTTCGCAGGCACAGGCGTGGTTTCTCTATTTGCTCGTCCGGCGGGTCGTTCGCGCTGATCTCAACCGTTACGCGCTGGTCAACAGTCTGCTCACACGCCTACTCACCAGTCTGCATGGAGACATTGCTGATCAGATCAATCTCGGATTACCGACCAAACGGACAACCTGGGACGAAATCCTAGAGGTTTTGATCGAAGGTTTGCACAAGCAACAGCGCGTGCGAATTCAGTATTATGCGCTGGGGGCATCAGCACCAACGATTATGACAGTCGCTCCATGGTCACTTGAACCTGCCGTATGGACGGATTCAAATTACTTGATCGCAGGAGTGACCAGCAAAACGGGTGTCCAGTCGTTCATGCTCAAACTAGATCGCATCAAGTCTGCACAACTGCTTGCCGATCACTTCGAGCGCCCATCGGCAGACGAACTGCTTCAACGAGTCGATGAGTCGTGGGGCATTTGGGGCAGTGAACAACCGGTCAAGGTGGTGCTGCGGTTCGCCTACCGCGTCATCGACCGGGTGCGTGAAACACGCTGGCATCCTACACAAGCCTTGCAGTCACAAAATGATGGCAGCTTACTGTGGAGCGCCTTCGTCGCTGAACCCCGCGAAATGATGCCTTGGATTCGGGGGTGGGGTGCAGATGTGGAGGTGTTGGAACCGGAATCGCTGCGTGCCGAGATCGCGGCGGAGGCACAGAGGACGGCGCGATTATACGCCGCCCACGATGATGAACGCAGTTTTTTCTAGCAAATTATGCAGGAGATGATCATGTCCACATCCGCATTCACGTTTCAAAGGCGCGTCCACGAGTCCTTTTTCAATGGGCGCGACATTGTGCTGCAAGCACCGACGGGAGCGGGCAAAACCCGTGCCGCACTCGAACCCGGGTTGGCGGGATTTGCCCGTGACTTGCGTGCAAAGACGCACGATCACCCGCCGCGTATCCTTTACCTTCAGCCCATGCGTACACTCGCCAGCAGTGCGCTCAACAATTTGAAGAAAGCCTATACCGATCACGCTTGGGAACGCGAATGGGAGCCGCGCATCCAGACGGGCGATCAGCCGGAGG
>JBBQRJ010000361.1:0-5285 GCA_038214955.1 Aggregatilineales bacterium
CCACGAAGAAGGTATGCCCGGTTTCCTCGAAGCCACTGACCGCTATGCACAGTACCTGCAAGTTGTTGACAACAACGCTGATGCAGATGTGAATGCGGAACTTGACCTCCTCCAAGCCGACCTGCAAGCGATCTTCGATGCGTCGAGCGCCCAATAGCGCCTAACCCAATCACTTCACCCCGTTTCGCTTTTTTCAACTGCCCCTCTCTATTAGGAGAGGGGCAAGTAATTCAGGATAACTTCTGTGGACATGCTTTCTGAAATCAGCAGTACACGCCAAAGCGTGGGTGGTCGGCGTACCGGACGGACGAAGATGTCCCCTTTAGCGTGGCGTGAAGCCCGTTGGGGATTATTCTTCATCAGCCCCTGGCTGATCGGTTTTATCCTCTTTTATGTATTACCGATGATCGTTTCGTTTGGTTTCTCATTATTCAACTTCACCCTATCGAACCCCGAAGCAGCATCGTTTATTGGTCTTGAAAATTGGCGGCGAATGCTTTCTGACCCGGAAACATGGCAAGCCATGTGGATTACATTCCGCTTCGCCATTGTCTCGTTTCCAATAGGCATGGGGCTGGCATTCTCGCTGGCGGTTCTGCTAAATTCGAAGAGTTTACTGGGTCGCAATGTGTTTCGCACGTTGTTCTATGCGCCGACAATGGTTCCGTTTATTGCCTCCATCTTAATCTGGGCGCAAGTACTCAACCCCAACACGGGCTGGATCAACCGTTTGCTGCAAAGCGTCGGCATTCAGGCGGTTGGGACGAATGGTTTGCGCTGGATGGATGATCCCAACCTGATTTTGATCTCCTATACTTTCATTGGTATCTGGGGCATTGGCAACACAGTTTTGATCTATCTCGCCAGTTTGCAGGGCGTTCCTACTGAACTTTACGAAGCATCGACCATTGACGGCGCGGGCTGGTGGCGGCGTTTGTGGAATATCACAATCCCGTTAGTGACCCCGGTCATCTTCTATAATTTGATCACCAGTCTGGTGGGTCTGCTCCAATATTTCATTGTCCCCTGGGTGTTAAATAATGGCAACGGCTACCCCGAAGGCTCGACAAACTTTTACATGGTCCATTTTTATAAACAAGCGTTTACGTATCAAAATATGGGCTATGGTTCCTCGTTAGCATGGTTGATGTTCATTGTGGCACTGGGAATTACACTGTTCCTGTTTGGAACTGCCCGTTATTGGGTTTACTACGCAGGGGAGTCGAAATAACATGGCGGCAATAGCAGCAGGCGACAAACAAAACTGGAAGATTGCCTATCAGCGCCGTAGCATTTTGATGAAACTCGGCGTCACATTCTTGGCACTCATCGTGCTGACTATCTATATTATGCCGTTGTTGTATGGAGTGGTGAATTCGCTGAAATCGCCGGAACAAGCCGCCGATATTCGCGCTCCCCTCATCCCGTCCGACCCTGTCAATTTCGTGTATCAGGGTGAAGAATATCCGGTGTACGAAGTCCCCACTGATGCGGGTATTCAGCAATATGCCATGATCGACGCCGGGCGGCGTACCAGCACCATGATTGATGTAGCAAACCCGGATGCCGGCACATTTGAGTGGGAAGGCAACTGGCGAAGCCTGAACCCTGTCACGACGGTAGCCTTCCACTGGGAAAACTACCCTGAAGCGTGGGAAACCATCGACTTTTTGCGACTGCTGACCAACACGCTGGTGTATGCCCTCGTTACAACTGCTGGCACGGTCTTTGCGTCCTCAATGGTCGCTTATGGGTTTGCGCGTTTCCGTTTCCCGTTCAAAAATCTGCTATTTCTGGTGTTGATGTCTACGATCATTTTGCCACCTGCCGTAACCCTCGTGCCGACGTATGCGTTTTTCGTGCGTGTATTAGATTGGGGAGGGACATGGCTTCCAATGATCGTGCCGCAAATGTTCGGCAACGCTTACAATATCTTCTTGCTGCGGCAGTATTTCTTGACCATTCCGCGTGAGATGGAAGAAGCCGCTATGGTCGATGGCGCAGGACGCATTCGCACTTTCACTGCGGTGATTTTGCCGCAAGCGATTCCCGCGCTGACAGCCGTCGCCCTGTTTCACTTTTTCTTCGCGTGGAACGACTTTTTTGGTCCGCTGATTTACCTCGCGGGAAATCGACGCGCCAACCCGATCACGGTGGGGTTGACAGAATTCAACGGGTTATACAGCCAGCAACCCCATCTTGTACTTGCGGCAGCGATTATCTCGATGCTCCTGCCTCTGGGGATTTTCTTCATGGCGCAGCGAGTCTTTATTCAAGGCATTGTTATCACAGGTGTGGATAAATAGACATATATCCACAATGAATTTCGCAGTTGAGGAAAGAAACACTATGCAAAGCAGCACCACCACCTCTGCCCCTAGCAGCGAGGCACGCATCGAAGCACTGATCCAGCAGATGACTCTTGCTGAAAAGATCGGGCAGATGACGCAAGTCGAAAAGAACAGTATTACGCCAGAGGAATCTGCCGAGTATTTTATCGGTTCGATCCTCAGCGGCGGCGGCGGTAATCCTACGCCGAATAACGCGGCGTCATGGGCGGCAATGGTACGAGCGTATCAAGAAGCCGCCTTGACGACACGCTTACGCATTCCGACGATCTACGGGTCGGACGGTGTACATGGTCACAACAATGTCCATGGTGCAGTGATTTTCCCGCATAACATCGGCTTGGGCGCAACGCGAGATACTGACCTCATGCGGCGAATCGCAGCGGTGACAGCGCGAGAACTGCTGGCGACCAATGTGCATTTCGACTTTGCTCCGGCGGTGACTGTGCCTCAAGACATTCGTTGGGGACGCACGTATGAAGGTTTCAGCGAAAATACTGCGCTCGTGACCGAACTCGCTATTCCCTTTATGCTCGGATTGCAAGAAAACAATGTGCTGGCGTCGATCAAGCATTTTGTTGCCGACGGCGGTACAACATGGGGATCAACTTCGACGTATGAATGGCTGACTGGCAACTGGCAGACCCCCGGCGATACCCACAAGATCGATCAAGGGGATGCACAGATTGATGAGTCGGTTTTGCGCTCGATTCACCTGCCGCCGTACAAAGCCGCGATTGATGCGGGCGCACAGAACATCATGGTGTCGTTCTCTAGCTGGCAAGGCGTGAAAATGCACGCGCAACGATACTTGATCACCGATGTGCTGAAAGGCGAGTTCGGTTTTCAGGGCTTTGTGATTTCTGATTGGATGGCAGTCAGCCAGATCAGCCAGAATTATGCAACCGGCGTGATCACATCGATCAACGCGGGGTTGGATATGGTGATGGTTCCCTACGCCTACAAAGATTTCATCAACACCCTGACCGAAGCTGTCCAAGCGGGTGAGGTGTCGATTGAACGAATTGATGATGCGGTACGGCGTATTCTACGAGTCAAAGCATGGCTTGGCTTGTTCGATCAACCCTTCGGGCGGGAAGATTTGATCCCGTCGGTAGGATCGGCTGAACATCGGGCAGTTGCGCGGGAAGCGGTACGTAAGTCGCTGGTGCTGCTCAAAAATGAAGGGGCTGCGCTGCCGATCCCACGACACCTCCCTATTCTCGTGGCGGGGCAAGCTGCGGACAATATCGGGTTGCAGTGCGGCGGTTGGTCAATTACGTGGCAAGGTGAACCCGGTTCAACGACCCCCGGCACAAGTCTGCTTGAGGGCATTCGGGACAACGTAGACGCGGCTGTTGACCATAACACCGACGGACAATTCAGCAGCAGCGAAAAAGCCGCCTATGGCATCGTTGTGATCGGTGAGACCCCTTATGCTGAGGGATTAGGCGATAAAGCAGATTTGAGCGTGTCTGCTGAAGATGTTGCACTTGTGCAGCGTATGCGTGCGCTGTGCGAAAAACTGGTCGTCGTGTTGATCTCCGGGCGTCCGCTTATCATCACGGAGGTGCTGCCGCTGGCAGATGCGTTTGTGGCGGCATGGCTTCCCGGCACAGAAGGTCAAGGCGTAGCAGATGTATTGTTTGGTGATTATCCGTTCACGGGTAAATTAGCTTTCTCTTTCCCGCGCAGTATGGATCAAGTGCCGCTGGACGCATTGAATCAGGATGCGAACGGGGCATTGTTTCCGTTCGGGTTCGGGCTGTAAAAGCCTCTCCCCCTACAAATCTAGCCTCACCCCCCAACCCCTCTCCGAACGGAGAGGGGGGTAAATCTAACGACGCGAATGCCGCTGAGCCGCCATTGCGCCGAAATAGATGTGTGGTGTGAAAAAATCTACGACTTCTTGCGGCATGTTGACTTCCTCGCAGGCTGCCATCATATAGTTGATCCAGCGATCACGTTGGGCATCACTGATGTTGAGCGGTTCGTGTACGGCAACCACCGTATGAAAACCGCCGCGCTGCTTTGTATGCTCTAATGAGCCGCCGAAAAATTCACCAAGCCACAATGCCATTCGCCCAACATGATCTTCATCCGGGTCGCGGAACAATGGCAGCATGAGGGGATCGTCAAACATATAGCGATAAAATGCATGGGCTAAACGCTGCATCCCCTCTGCGCCACCTGCTAAATCATAGAGTGTTTCGGGCTTCGACATAAAAACATCTCCTTTTCGTTAAGGGCAATTATATACTCACCTTACGCAGATCTTTGTTTCTGACCCCACCCCCGACCCCCCCCCGAATTCGAGGAGGGGAGCAAGCAGACTCCTGTTTGCGCCTTCCCCCTGAATTCGGGGGAGGGAGGCGAGCGCAGCGAGCGGGGTGGGGGTCAAACTGACACACTGCGTAAGGTGAGTTATATATATAACTTTGGCTAGATGTTATGTTACACAATTCTACGCCGCGTTTTTTGGTTTGTAACAGGAGCGTGCTACGCTTGAGGTTCTGAGCGCCTATTTACGGGGAGCTATCGACTGATTATGCAAAACCAACCATTTACATTTGAGCTTCCGTTCAACGGGGGGCTGCCGACGACATGGGACACGCACACCACCCGCAGACTATCGTCAATGAAGGGACAGTACGCGAATCAAGATGCTTATGCGGCACTACTGGCTGACGATCCCATTTTGTACGAGGTGTACGAGATCAAGCGTCCTGAGATTGAGGGCGAACTGCTGCAAGGGGTCACTGTGATTCACCCCGGCAAAGTGGGCGATGAATATTTCATGACGAAAGGGCATTTCCACAAAGTTTTAGAGACAGGGGAAGTGTATCTGTGCTTACGCGGGGAAGGCATGATGGTACTGGAAAACCCGGAAGGCGATTCTAGCGTGCTGCCCTTCCGCCCCGGTCAGGTATTGTATGT
>JBBQRJ010000362.1:0-5271 GCA_038214955.1 Aggregatilineales bacterium
ATTCGGAATATTGTCATCTTTGAACGGCATCACCGTGATTCGCCCGAACATCCACCCATCAATTGAGGTCAACCGCAGCCGGATCACCGGGAGCGGACTTTGCCCAAAGCTCACCGTTGTGTTGGGATAAATCCACACGGGGTCTTTCAAGTGGATGTGCTGTAACAGCGGCGGTGGAACGTCGTCATCGTCATACTCATCTTGATCGTCATCCCCGTCCGCCTCATTCTGTTCTTCGTCGTCGCTCGGTTCACTATCCTCATCGTCGTCATCAGAGTTTTCATTTTCTGGATAATAATCCTCGGTGTAATCCTCCACGCCGAGCGCGTCCGCCACCAAATCGACAATATCCGCCGGAATATCCATCGAGTTACGCCCCACATTGCGGAAAATATCACCGAGCGTGTACAGGTAATAACGTTCGCTCACCAGCGTCCCTGTGATGATTGACCCGTTCACCAGCAGGGTCACACCGAGGTCAGATTCCAGTTTGTTCGCCAACAGCGAAACGATATTCATGAGTAGAAAATCAGGTTCTTGCCAGAACGCGCCGAAGTTTGGGACATTGGTCATCACAATATGCCTTATCACGTTATAGAAAGCATCCGATTATACACAAAAAAAGGGCGCTCACCTTTTCGATGAGCGCCCCCACGTTAAATGTGATCGCTTTTATTTACTCCCCTCTCCTTTTTTCGGGAGAGGGGTCGGGGGTGAGGCTGCGCTTTACTCCCCTCTCCTTTAGAAAAAGGGTTGGAGGGTTAGCACTCGCTGTACCCGCAGGTGAGGCACTTGCGACAGCCTTCTGCCCGCACCAGCGAGATCGTCCCGCACGATGGACACATATCCGCCCCGCTGATCGCGCCGTTGGGTGCAGCGCCGTTTTTGTACTCTGTCACTTCCTCGATAACGCTCTGCGTTGGCTGAACAGGCACATCAAACATGCCATTGAACAAGCCCAACTGCTGCGCCTTTTCTTCGGGGAAATAGTTTTCCATCAACGCCCGTGCGACGGCATCTGGCAGTGACAACACGCGACTGGGACCCATACCAATCGAACGCGCCCCGCCGATACCTTGCAGTTGATCGATCACCAGTTTAAGCATCTGGCGGCGATTCTGCGGTGCAGTCGTCCGCAGTTGCAGCGAGATCATGCGTCCTAAGCCCTCGGCGTCCGCTTGCAGATCGCTTCCTGCTTTCCCCGGCGCGGTGATGAACACCTCAAACGGGAAGCCCTGCTCATCGCTGTTCATAGTGACATAGGCTGTGCCGTAAGGCGTCTTGCATGTCACCGTGATTCCTGCCAATTTGTTCGGGCGTGGGTACACATAGTGCGGCGTCGCCACCTGCTCGATTTGCTCTACAACCGTTTCCTGCTTGGTGGGCATCTCGCTTTCGGCGCGTTCATCCCCTTTGAGCATCAACACCTGCTCAGAGCGGCTGCCATCGCGGTAGATCGTTCCGCCCTTGCAGCCTAGTTCATACATATACTCGTAGAGTTCTCCAACCTGCTCAACCGTATATTCATTCGGTAGATTCGCCGTCTTAGAAATACTCGCGTCAATCCAGCGTTGAATCACACCTTGTACACGCACATGCGCTTCGGGTGATAAATCCATTGCTGTGACGAAGTACTCTGGCAGTTTGCTTTCGCCGGGATGTTGTTCCAACCACTCTTGCACGAGCGGCACTTTCTCTTCGTGCATCCCCAAACGGCTCTTACGGTAGTAGACCCACGAGAAGAACGGCTCAATCCCCGTAGAGGTATTGACGAGAGTCCCCGTCGTACCAGTCGGCGCAACGGTGACAAGCGTCACATTGCGAATCCCCTTCTCGCGTACTGCCGTGCGAACGTTTTGCGGCATTTGCTTCATAAATCCACTTTGCAGGAATTTCTCAGCGTCGAATTTCGGGAATGCCCCTTTTTCTGCCGCAATCTCGCTCGACATCAAATAGGCTTCAGTGGTGATAAACCCGTAAAGCCGATCTAGGAAATCAATCGACTCTTCGCTTCCATAACGCAATCCCAAGCGAATCAGAAGTTCAGCAACGCCCATCGTGCCGAGTCCCAAACGCCGTTCGCCAAGCTGCTGCTCGGTGTTCTTCTCGAAGAAATAGTAATTGGCGTCTACGACATTATCTAGGAAGCGCACACCGTAATGCACAGCTTCCCGTAGATCATCCCAATTTACGTCATTTGCTGCTGCATCATAGAAGCGAGACAGGTTCAACGCGCCAAGATTACAAACTCCGTTAGCCGGCAAACCTTCCTCACCACAGTCGAACGATACGTATCCATTTGTCATCCAAGTCAGCGTATTGGGTTCATAAACATCGAAGACTTCTTCTTCTCGTTCTGTATCTTGAACTGATACAACCGAAGTCAGCCACGTCCCGCCCATAAAATAGTGATTCTCTGCCACGTCTTTCAAACGGGCATACTTTTTAGGGTGGCTCAAACCAATTTCACTGTAGAAACGGCTGATCCCCTCATTCATGACGAGCAAATCGTACTTTATGCCCGTTCCAAACATCGAACGCCCATCGTATTGCAAATCTTCCCGCCGTTTTGCCTTGTAAATGCGCGAATGGATACCAAATTGCAACAAGAGCAAACGAACCTGCTGAACCAATTCATAGGAGCTAGATGTGAAACGCAGCATCGGATCGTTCTTGACTTTTACATTCCCGTCCGTCGAGAACAGTCCGTCGAGTACGCCCGCAAGGAACTCCTTGTCCAAACCAAACAAGTGCTGCGGTATAGTTTTCTGCGGTGCTTTGATGTTAGTGGGTATGCCCAAACGCACCATCAGGCTTGCCAACATCGAGCTTGCCATAATCCGTGCTTTGTGTGTGATCACTGTTCCGTCTTCATAGGGGAAATCTTTGCTGTTTTCCCTCGTTTGATGACGAATACCTATCTCATTGAGGCTGTTGTAAACAACTTCTTCCCAATCCTGTTCTTGACTCCCAAACGTGAACCGACAATCATACGAGTAGCTGTTCCGTGATCGGTTTTTTCGCAATATCCCATCACCGATAAGCGTTCCAACTAAGAAACCTATACGCCTATCGTAAAATTCAGGCAAATTCAGTTCACGTTTTTCGCCATAACGCACAGCTTCTTCGGGCAACCGTTGAGATTCGCCAAACGCTTCATTTGCCATGACAGCCGTCTTATCACCTTCAGCAAGGTCTTTGACAGCCACCCACTCATAGCGTTTGTTCCGAACCACTTTCAATTTGTGATCAGCCGTCGCCTCTAAGAAGCCCCCGTCAGAAAACTCCACGCGGTAAATGCGTTGAACGCCGTTGTTATAAATTTTCTCAATCGGTTTCAAACCAGCAGGAGTACGAATCTCCATCCCAACTTGTAAATCGCACGCTTTTACATAGCCAGTCGATGTGCTAACGAGCGTATCACCTGTCACACAAGGGTTCACGCCGACAATCGGTGCGAAGTAATGCGAGTTCGCCATCTTGTTGTAACGCTCAAGGAACAGCAGACCCGGTTCGGCGCTTGCCCATGCGCTCTCAATAATCGCATTCCACAATTCACGCGCCTTGATGGTCTGATAAACATGGGTTTTGCCACCCGCCGCGACCCATGCTTCAATATCGCCATTCCACAATCCATCGTAGTCGGGATCGCTGGTATCGGGGAATAGGAGTTCCCAATCACCATCGCGTTTCAGCGTCTCCATGAATTTATCAGAGACCGCCACGCTGATATTGGCATTGACAATATTGCCCGCTTTACGCTTGCTGTTGATAAATTCCAACACGTCAGGATGCCAGTCATTAAGCACTAACATAAGGGCCCCGCGCCGGGAATTCGACGTGTAAATGCCATTTCCGCTCAACAGATGTACGTCTGCAACTTCAAAGTCGTACACATCGCTGTCGCCTAGCGGTTGAATGGACACAATTTGGTCAGGCATAGTATTGAGCGTTTGAGAAAGTTGTTCAGAAGTCTGATTTTGACCATCTGCAATCAACCGCTCATTGATCTTCTCCAACTGCCCGAACGAAATCCGTTCGCTCACGCCATCGTGAATCCGTTGGCGATATTTTGACCGTGCGCCTAAACTCGTCCAAACTGCACTAGGATATGTAGTGTACATATCCCGCTTGCCATTCACATCCGAAACTTTGGCAGTTGGAACAAATGCCGCAAAACGCTTCTTGAATGTGCCGCCCGTCACCGTCAAACGATAAATAGTCTGCCAACCTTGTTCCGAACGGTCAGTCGCGCCAATCCGCGAGACAATCCCGTTGAGCGCCAGAATTTGCTGCACATCTTCTAGCATTTCGAGGCTGATGCTATCAATGCCGTAGCCGCCCTTGCGTCCTCTAAAACACCCATCAGCGTCAAAATACCCTGCGATGAATGCCGCTTGCACCGACGAAGGGGAATGGAAAATCGCTTCCGGTACACGAATATCCTTTGCTTTCGCCTTTAGCAACCCATTTGTAATCATCCATTCGATTAACAAGCGAGAATGGAGGGCTACATTCTTACAAGCACCATCTCCATTCTCAATCGTCGGCTCAATTCCAAACGCACGGCGCACAGTTTCAATAATACGTTCCCGAATTTCGGGATACGCATCTGCCGTCGCCATTTTAATAGCTTTTGGCGCTTGCCAAGTGACCTTCTTGCCAATCTGGACATAGCCGTCGCCATGCATGTAGCCCAGAAGGTAAGCAACGTCCTCGTCAAGAATAGTCGGGATCCGTACATTTTCGTTCAGTGTCGTACTCATCACTGATCGCTGATAGTTCACCGGAGTCATCGGTATATAGTTTGTCTGAACGCCACGCCCCAAAAGCAGGAGAATCTCATCTCCTGCTTGCAAATATTTGAGAGGCATGGTCGTTATTTTGCCATCCATCAAGACAGCAATTTTATGATCTTCAGTGACACGGACTTTATATCCGCGTTTCGTTGTCATTTCGTAGACTGGCTTTACCCCATTGCGGAATCGAGCCGTGATCTGACGCAATCCTTGATGGGTGTGAGCATGAAATACCTCACCCGCATCAATGCGATCCGCAAGTTCTTTCGCCGGAATTAACCCCTTATCGGTTGCAATGCGTTCGTTAGGAGCGAAACAGCCGCCTTGCTCAATTAAGCCTGTAACAAAGCTATAAAGAGCGCCCCACGAAACAGAACCACTTGACCGTCCGTTAACGCCCTTCACATAAGCATGACGGGGGCGCAAACTTGACAGCGTAATCCCCACACCGCCGCCGCGTGACATGATTTCT
>JBBQRJ010000363.1:0-5262 GCA_038214955.1 Aggregatilineales bacterium
CGTGACCGCCCTCCCGATCACACCGATTGCGATTGATGGGGACGCCTCAGAGTGGATAAATTTCAGCGATACGAGTGTTGGGGGCGGCGTGTCCACGCTTCGCAACCTCGACTCATTGTTCGTGGCAATCACGCAGAAACCTGAAACTTACGCATGGCTGGAAATACGCTTTACCGTTGATGCGATCAACTATGGCGTGAGCTTTGATCCGCGTCAGGTACAGCCCGCGACTTTGCAGCGCGTCAATCCGTCCGTGCGTGATCTCGGCACGCTGACCGTCGCCGCACGCCAGAGCAGCGCTATTGAAGCGCGTATCCCGTTTTCGTTTTCCCCGCGTTCCGATAACGTCCAGTTAGATTCGATTGCCTTCCACGATGCAGACGGCAGCATCGTTCTTGATATTCCACTCGCTGCATCGCTGACGGTGCGCGAAGAAAATGACGGCATTTATCGCGCTCAAGAGGTGATGGACGGGACTCGTTTCACGTTGGCGGGGACGCTCTGGTCTGCGAACAGCCGCGCCGAATCGCTTGAACTCGCGGCGGGTGATACGCTCCGCCTCGAAATGGATTTACGCATTGATGTGCCTGACCTTCCCCCCGACCTGCAAATGATCGGCGTGATCGGTTTGCAGCCTGTCGCAGTCGATCAGGGTGGAACCGTGCGCGTGATCGGGGATGTGCATAGCAATAACGGATGGTCATCTATCCGCACGGCAAGCGGTTTAGCCATCGACAATTACACCAGCACCATTTCACTTGGAGAAGCTGTCGCAGAACCGTATCAACTGGTACGCGATGATGAAGGCGTGCTGTTCCCGCTGGATTTCGCGCTGCCGATCCCCGAAGGGATCACGCCCGGTTTGTATGTGCCTGTGTTCAAAGGGTTCGCACAGGGACTCGACGGGGCGCGTTTCTCGTGGAACAGCAACAGCGTTTTCGGGGAAGGGACGGGCGCAGACACGTTTACCCGCTTACCCCTCGTGATCAATGTCGGCGGCGTCGAAAATGCTCGTTTGCTCTGGACGCTGTTTATGGATGATCCGAGCGATGGCAGTCGCGGCGTGATTGCCGACGAGGATCGCAATTTTGCGGCGCTCTCTAACCGTACCCGTTTCAACAGTCGTACCGCCATTTTGCCGCCGGGGGTCTATTCGCTAGAACCGTCTCTGCTGAACCTGATGGCGAACTCGTACAGAAGCACCAACGAACCGCTGATCCCGTTCCTGTTTCCAAGCGGCACGCTCTCCGTACAGGTGACGCGCCCTAACCTTGATGTGGAAGATTTAGGTTCGCATCCCATTATACAAAGTCGCATTTCGTCGGATGACTTCGATGAGCGTACCCGTTTTGGCGCTCAGGCTCCCGTCGATATTTACGGCTTGACCACGCTGGATCGTGCGCTCAGTCAGTACACTTTTGACCAGTACGGCGATTACGAAATCAGGCTCACGGGCGAAATAGAGGATGTATGGGGCAACCGCTACATCGGCGGCGGGACGTATCACGTCACCATTGCTGAACTGCTTGACCTCACGCCGGGGGTTGTGTCGGGGACTCCGTTTGAAGTCGGGGATCATTTTAATCCCGGCATGATCATCGCGCCCGGTTTCGCCGCTGATGTGGATATGCGCTTGCGCGTGTTCCCCCTCGATGGCAGCCCCACGCAAGAATATCGCCTGAACGGGCGGACAAATCGTTATGGCACGTTTCAACCCACCGGCGAATCTTACGAGTTTGAGACTCCCGGTGAATACATTGTCGATTATGAGGCGCGTTACCGTGATCGTCAGGGGCGGTTGTGGTCGGCGAGTTTGCGCGGCGCTGGTGTAATCGCCTCGCCCGAACCTTCGGTGATCGCGCATGGCGAACGTGGCTTACCGAATCAACCTGCCGAAGTACGCCCTGCATGGTTTGAACTTGATCAATATTCCAGCGTCATTGGCAGATCATCTGGGAATGCATGGTTAAATCCGCCCTATTTCAGCGGCGATATTGCTCACATCGGGGACGAACGGACGGCGGGTTTAAACCTCACGCTGCGAGTGCAAGACCTTGACGGTGTGTATCAGACTGCGCTGTTGGACGCCTTCCCGAATGCCATTTCGTCGCAGCGCATGACCTTGAGGCAGCTTGCATCGGAAGATGAACTCCCCATCGTCGGTTTACAGTCTCCTGACTCGGCGTATGCTTATCTCAGCGCCGTGCGTCCGGGGGTGTCCATTCGCCAGTTTGTCGTGGGTGGCGGGGAGGGCGGTTTACCCCTCGGTTGGGATTCCGACGACCCACATAATGCACAGATCGGCGCGGGCAGCGGCGGCGAACGTCCCGGCGATTACATCTTTGTGTTTGGCGGAGCGGTGCTTCGCGGCGAAACCGCTGCCATCTATGGGTCAGTCGTGACCATCATTGATGATGAACGCGCTTCCGAAGTGTTTCCACCGGGACGGCGACCTCTGCTCGTCTTGCCGGATGAAACCTATGACATGCTTGTTTACCCGACGGCGCTGCGTCCCGGCGCGGTGATCGTGCGCGGTGATACCGTTGTCATTGGCGGACAAGTTGCCCCCACGCTGCCCGCAAACGTCAGCGTCACGGTGACATCACCGAGCGGACGAGTTTATCAATACAACACGACTGCTAACAAAATCGGCTATTTCTTCATGCCGGATGAGTCGTTTGTGGCTGATGAAATTGGCGTGTGGACAGCCGACTTTAACGCGCAGTATGAAGGCGCGACCTCAGTGGGCATCATCGACTCGATTAGCGGCGGGGTAGTGGGCGCAGACGGCGGGCGCTTCTCGTTTTACGTCGTCCCACAAAACGCGACTCTGCTTCCGTGGAATACCAATTTACAGGACACGCCGATCCCCGTTGCCATTCAGTACAACTTTAATTTCGTCCTTCCCAACGATTGGACGGATATTCATGTTTACCAAACACTGACCATGCCGGGACACATTTTAGAAGATGGCGAACTTCGCATGTTCGGGCGCAGTTTCACCTATACGCTCAACCCGCCGCAGTTGAGCGCCGCCTTCCCTAACCTTGAAAACGACTCGCGCACACGCGGCGCGGCGGCATCGGATGCCCGCTTGATGACGTTCGTCGCTATGGGGACGAACGCGGCGGGCGAACAGGAATTACTCGTGCGTCAGTTCACCATTCTGCATGATCGGTTGGTCAGCTTTGAATAATGAGTTAAAAGTTAAAAGTGACGAGTTGAAAGTCAAAAATGGCATGAATAAGCGAATACTCCGTGTCTTTTTGCTCATTACTCATAGCTCATTACTCGTTTTAATGTTGATCATGATTTTCTCTGCCGTCACCGCGCCGCCGCGCGTCCTCTCTCAGTCCAATTCGACGCCGACACCGCTCCCGCTGTATGCGCTTCCCGATGCCCGTGCAAATCGCGCCGTCGTCAGCAGTTCGATGATGCTGGCAAGTGACGGACGCACGATTGTCGCCGCCAACATGATCAATAACACGGCGACGATTGTTATCCCGACCTTCAACAGCGTGATCGCGGAAATCCCCGTCGGGCATGACCCGCGTTCGGCGGCAATCACGCTAGATGACTCGCGGGCGCTCATCACTAACCACGCCGATGGCACGCTCTCTATCATCGACATAGCTTTACGATCAGTCACCTCCACCATTGCGCTTGGCGCGGGGACTCTCCCTTACGGCGTGGTGACAAACAACAATGATCACGCCTATGTCTCGCTGATGGGCAGCAGTCAAATTGCGCGGGTCGATCTCGTCAACAACCGCCTGCAATCGACGCTGGATGTTCCCGCCGCTCCCGCCGGACTCGCGCTGTGGGGCGATTTTCTATACGTGACTCATTTCTGGAGCGGCGACCTCACGCTGATCTATTTGCCCACATGGAGCGTGGTTCGCACGGTCAAGACAGGCGCAGACACGGGCGTATTCCAATCGATTGAGCTGGATATTTCGCGTGGACTAGCCTACCTGCCGCAAACCCGACTCAACGCCCAAAACGAAACGCTCACCTTTGATACGATTGCGTTTTCGATAGTGAATGTGCTTGATCTTCGGGCGCTCACGGTTATTTCGGGCGAACAAGTCCCGCTCGATATGGCGGATCGCCCGGTCAATATGCCTTTTGCCATCGCGCTGGATCGCTTCACCCGCCGGATGTACGTCGCCAATGCGGGTAGTAACGACATTTCGGTGATCGACTTGAACACGGGAGAGGCGAGGGCAAATATCGTGGTGGAGGCTAATCCACGCGGTATTTTGCTCAACCGTGATAATACGCTGTTGTACGTTCACAGCGCCTTAGAAGGCACGATCACCACCATCACTACTTCCGATCTCAGTGTGGAAGACGTGCTGCCTATCGTCAACTTGACCACGCCGATTGATCAATTGATCGGCGCACAGTTGTTTCACAGCGCCGTTGATCCGCGTCTCGCCAGTGATCATCAAATGAGCTGCGCCACCTGTCACTTTGACGGCATGTCTGACGGGCGCGTGTGGCTTGGCTTCCACGATGGACCCCGTAACACGCCCGTACTGTACGCGCTGCCTGAAACTGTCCCGTATAACTGGTCGGGAACATGGGATGAACTGGCAGACGCAGAATTCAAAATCCGTGATTTGCAAGCGGGTTTCGGCTTTCTGGATGCCTCATCTGCTGCCATGCCGCTCAGTACCTCGCATTCGGGTTTATCGCTTGACCTCGATACGCTCACGCAGTACCTTGCGAATTTGAACGCTCCCGTTTCACCGTTCATCACGGACGAGGATCAATTCAATCGGGGGGCAGAGATTTTCGCCGCGCAAAACTGTACGGAATGTCATGTCGGCGCGTCGGGGACAACCCTACAACCCTATGACGTGGGAACAGGTTTATCCTCACGCGAAAGGGCGGGAACAACCTTCGACACGCCGACTCTGCGCTGGTTATGGATGAGCGCCCCTTATTTCCACGATGGGTCAGCCGCGACTCTGCGTCAGGTGTTTGAAATCCCCGGCACACATCAACTTATTTATGATGTATCACCCGAAGACATTGATACGCTCGTCTACTATTTGATACGCCTTCCGCGATAACTACGCTGCACCGGACATGCCGTTGCGTGTCCCATATGTACCAAGTTAAGGGGTTTCTGCCTCAGAAAAAGGTGAGTCGCCAGAGGCTAAAAGCCTCCGGCTAGTTCTAAAAAGCCCCGTAAACGGGGCTCCAATTCCTGCTCCAAACACGCTGCGAGTCCCCTTCAGGAGACTTTTTACC
>JBBQRJ010000364.1:0-5245 GCA_038214955.1 Aggregatilineales bacterium
CGCGCCGCGTATTCCCACTCGGCTTCGGTGGGCAGTCGTGCGCCGCTCCGCGCACAGAAGTTACGCGCTTCAAACCATGTGATGCTCTCCACCGGGCGTTGAGCGCCGCTGAAAGCGTTGGCGCTCGCCTTCACGCCGCCCAAGCGCGTGAAATCCGCCTGCGTCACTTCGGTCTGATCGATCCAAAACGGCGCGTCAAAGCACTGGCGTCCACCGTCTGGCACACCCGAAGTGCCTCCATCATAGGCATTCGGGTCATTGCCCATCTCGAAGCAGCCCGGCGGCACCAACACCATCCCCACCCCATTAAAGGTGCGCTGATACTGCTCGATAGAGGGCTGCCAATCGGCGTTGCGCGTGACGGCTGTTCCCGTGAAGCGAAGCGGCGTCGGGTTGTCCGTCGTGATAGTTGGCACGATAACGCCCGTCATGCTGCGAACACCATTGAGCGCCAACACCACCAGCACCACCAAACTCACCGCAGCAGCGGCGAACGCCAGCCACCGCCGGGATATGGGACGGGGAATCGGCGGACGCGCCGATATGTCATCCTCCAAACGCCAGAATGCGGTGGGCTGCTCAGGTAGGCTCTCGGTGGTAGGCGCAGATACGGGAGTATCACTACTGCCCCCG
Organism: Aggregatilineales bacterium; assembly: GCA_038214955.1. GTDB lineage: Bacteria > Chloroflexota > Anaerolineae > Aggregatilineales > Phototrophicaceae > Flexifilum. The sequence goes on from JBBQRJ010000364.1 coordinate 634, forward strand.
TTAGACTCGCTGCTCGGCACCAAGATCGCGGTCACTTCCGCGCTGCGTTCGGCGGGAACCCAGATGGGCGGCGCGTTGTCCGCGTCAGCCTGATCAACAGCGATCAGCCCATCGGGGAGCGGCGGTTGCGGCGGCGGATCGCTCTCTACCGACAATGCGCCACCTTCCATAAACCACGTCTGTAAGTCGGTTTCGACGGGCGGCATGTCCGCCGCGACGGGCGCATGTTCCTCTTCGTCCAGCTCGTCCATCTCGTCGGCTGGCGCTGGCTCGGCTGCTACAACGAGTTCACGGGTGGGCGGGGCGAGTCTCTCGCCATTGCCGCTGCTCTGCGGGGCGCTGTCACCCGCAAAATGTTTCGGATCAAACATGCCGTCTAAGAAGTCTTTAGGGTACAGCGCACGATACTCTGTCCACTTTTTCTTGAACATGAACGCATTGCGCCGTTCGTCAAGCTGGATAAGTTCGGCGTAGCGGCGAATCATCTCCAGCCATTGCGGGGCAATAGCTGCATAATCCCGGTCATTGAGGAGCGTCTGGAAATGATTTTCAGCCTCAGCCAAGGCGAGGCGCTCAGCATAATCACAGGCGGCAGCGTACTCCGCATGGTTGCTGCTATAGCCGTCACTGTCCGGTTTCAAGGGGCGCGGCGCATAAATATCTGGGAGATTCATGCGCCCGAATAGCGCGACTGCCGCTTGAAATTTGCTGTAGAACTCCGCCCCCGCGTAGAACAGAAGCTGCTGCTTGGCTAACCAGCCCGGCACCAGCGCCCAAGTCGCTTTAGGCAGATCATACTTGCCCGACTCCGCATGGAGGATGTATTCCCCATCCAGCACGACGGGGATAATCGGGCGATTGCGTTTGTGGGCATAGTCCAGTTCAGCCAAACAGACGACGCTTTGTAAGCTGGCGTGCGAGATATGGAAGACGAACAGGTCACAGTCGATGATAGCATCGACAATCGCGCTCCACCAGTTGGGGCTGGCGGGAGGCAGGTTATGTTTGTCCTGCCACGTCTCAAAGGGGGGTGTGCCGTCCTCCTGCCGAAGCAGCGCCAGATCGCGGGCGATCCGGTCTACTTTTGCGGCATCACTGCTGCGATAGGAGATGAACAGCTTCTTTGGCACAGCGCCGACGCCTGAATCCAGTGAGATAAGTACAGCGAGTATACCCTGAGTTTTGGATCGCTCCCACCTTTTGCCCTGCCTAAAATTTGTCGATGGGCGGCGGCATTCCCCTTAGACAGACATTTCATTTTACCTAACAACCCCGCCTCCCTAGGTTATGCAGTACAATCCCCGCGAGATTCTTCTGGCACTAAAGGCTCACTCATGCAAAAACATTATGAGATCACCCGCCGTCGTGTGAAAAGTTTTTTAGATTCCAAGCGGCTTGGCGGGAAAATTTATCAAGCGCAGCACCCTGTCTCGCTAACCACTTATGCCGCGCCTGACCGCATCACATTTGATGAAGCGATTCGCGGCGAATACAAACCGCTGACCCTCGGTACACAATTTGCGCCGCTGTGGTCAACCCATTGGGTACGGGTCGAATACACCATCCCGGAGGATTGGCGAGGCGGGGAGGTCTTGCTCTTGTGGGATGCCAGCGCCGAAGCGTGCGTCTGGATCGATGGGCAGCCGCAGCAGGGGTTGACGGGATCAAACGAATCTTCGGGTGAATTCAGTACACTTCGGAACCGCTACCGCCTCAGTGAGTCGGCGCAAGGGGGCGAAACTGGGACGCTGTATATCGAAGTCGCCGTCAATACCCTTTTCGGCATTACGCGAGAAACATTCCACAATATTGGGCAGTTACGCCAAGCGGAAATCGTCCTCTTTGACCGCGAGGCATGGGACTTGTACTGGGATATGTTCGTCGTGGTCGAAATGGCGCATCACCTGCCGTTAGACAGCGCCCGCGCTTTTCAAGCGTTGGACGTGGCGAACCAGATGGTCAATACGATCTATCTGGATGATCGCTCTACATGGGAGAAAGCGCGTGAAATCGCAGCAGCGTTCTTGGCGGAGAAAAACGGTGATTCACAGCACACTATCTACGCAGTGGGACACGCCCATATTGATACGGCGTGGCTGTGGGCAATCGCAGAAACCAAGCGCAAAATCGTCCGCAGCGTCACCAACGCGCTGAAAAACATCGAAAATTATCCCGATTTTGTGTATGTGTTCTCGCAAGCACAGCAGTACCAGTGGATTAAAGAGAGCCACCCCGAACTTTACGAACGGCTCAAGGGGGCGGTCAAAGCCAAGCAGATTATTCCTGTAGGCGGGACATGGGTCGAACCGGATTGCAACATCCCATCCGGCGAGTCGCTCATCCGGCAGTTCCTTTACGGTCAGCAATTCTTCGAGCAGGAATTCGGCATTCGCTGTGAGGAATTCTGGCTGCCAGACACCTTCGGCTATCCGCCCGCACTCCCGCAAATCATGCGCGGCGCAGGCGTGAAATACTTCCTATCGCAAAAACTCTCGTGGAATCAATTTAACAAACCAGATCGCTCGACGTTCATCTGGGAAGGCTTAGACGGGAGTCAAGTGTTGGCACACTTTCCGCCCGCCGATACTTATAACGGCTCGGCATCCGTCGGTGAATTGATTTTCGGCACAAAGAATTTCAAGGATCACGAACGAGCGCGGGAGAGCATGTATCTGTTCGGTTGGGGCGATGGCGGCGGCGGTCCCACAGACGAAATGCTAGAACGTTTGGCGCGAGTCAAAGATGTGGATGGCGTGCCGAAAGTCACCATACAGCCGCCGATCAATTTCTTCAAGAAAGCCGATGAACGTTGGGATCGCTATACCAAGTGGGTAGGCGAACTCTATTTTGAACTGCATCGCGGCACGTTTACATCACAGGCGAAGAATAAAAAACATAACCGTGAATGTGAAACCCTACTGCGCGACATTGAAATCCTCTCGTCTGTCGCCATGTGGCAAGTGGGTTATGTCTATCCGCAAGCAGAGATTAATCGCCTGTGGAAACTGCTGCTGCTAAACCAGTTCCACGACATTCTACCGGGGTCATCGATCACTTTAGTGTATCAAGACTCCGAACGCGATTATGCCGAGATTCGGTCATGCGGTGAGAATTTACGTCAAGCCGCGCTCGATGCGCTGATCGCCCCGTGTGATCCGTCAGCCGATTGCACTATCGGGGTCGTAAACACAACCGGAATCCGCCGTCAGGAAGTCGTAGAAACAGATGCGATTCAAGGGAGCCAAACCACACTTAACGGCAAGTCGCTTGTACTCGTTGAAGCGCATCCGTTTGGCTTTTCAAGCTATCAACTCCCGGCTGAAGTATGGGAAGTCAGCGCACGTCAAGAAGGTGATTCGTTCATCTTAGAAAACAGCAATCTGCGGGCAGTTTTCCGCGCTGATGGTCGTTTGATCAGCCTGTTTTCTCACGAGGCTGACCGCGAGGCACTGACGGGTGAAGGCGGCAATCAATTCATCATGTATGACGATGATCCGGTCAACTGGGAGGCGTGGGATGTTGATGTTTATCACCACGAGAAGCAGAGTCCCCCACTGACGGCAATGGGGGCTGAAATCGTGGAATCGGGGACTCTGCGTGCATCGCTGCGATTTACCTATCAAATAAATGAGCAAAGCAAAATCACGCAGACCGTCTCTCTGACATGTATCTCGCAAGTGCTTGAATTTGATCACATAGTAGATTGGCACGAATCGAAGAAACTTTTGCGTGTCGAATTTCCTGTCAACGTGCGTTCAGGCTTTGCGACCTACGAAATGCAGCATGGGGTTGTGCGTCGTCCTACGCACTATAACACGCCCTATGACCTTGCCCGCTTTGAAGTCCCCGCTCACCGATGGGGCGATTTGTCTGAACCCGGTTTCGGCGTCGCGCTCATCAACGATTGCAAATACGGGTACAGAATTCATGAAAATGTAATCGCTTTATCGCTGCTGCGTTCGCCTAAATCGCCCGATCCGGTAGCAGATATGGGAACGCATCAATTCCGCTGCGGGCTGCTTGTCCACGATGGCGCGGATTACAGCGATGTCATCCGTGAGGCGACCAGCTTTAATATTCCGCTGCTGATTCGCGGAACTGAAACGCATCTGCGCGAGTCGTTCTTCGAGATCGAAAACGGTCAGGTGATCATTGACGCCGTGAAGAAAGCCGAAGCGTCAGACGATTTGATCATGCGGCTGTATGAACCGGAAGGCTATCGCGGGAAGGCGTTACTCGCATTAAATTTACCGATCAGCCGTATCGCCTTGTGTAATTTGCTTGAAGGCGACATCGCGGAGATCGAGCTGAATGACGGCATTGTTGAGTTGGATTTCACGCCGTTTCAGGTGATCACGCTCAAACTGAGTCGCTAGGCTAGGCAAACAAAAAGCGCGTGGGCTAAATTGCTCACGCGCTTCTATAAGCACAACTGAAATGTCATTGCCACAAAAGTACCTGTATCCGCGCAACACATACTCAAAGCCCTCGACCATTAGTACGGGTCAGCTACAGACATTACTGCCCTTCCACCTCCCGCCTATCAACCTGGTCGTCTTCCAGGGGTCTTACTCGTTTTCACGATGAGGAGTCTCATCTTGAGGTCAGTTTC
>JBBQRJ010000365.1:0-5234 GCA_038214955.1 Aggregatilineales bacterium
GTCAGCGAACTTGAAGGCGTCGTTGCCGCCACCCCTTCATCACCGCCGGTGTAGTCGATGCGGACGCGGAAACGTCCTGCTTTCGGGTCGAGTTCGGTGACAGCAACGACGCCTTCAAGTTCACTGACCAGCGTTTTGACCACCTCAACAGAGGCTTGATCGAGCAGCGTGACGGTGATTTCGCGGTGCGGTTGAAGCTGCGCCCGCATCTCTGCCATGCTGCCCTGTGCGATGATCTCTCCCGCCTCGACAATGCCGATGTGCGAACAAATTTCGCTCACGTCTGCGAGGATGTGCGTCGAAAAGAAGATCGTTTTGCCCATTTTCGCCAGTTCGACCAGCAGTTCGCGGATTTCTACGCGGGCGCGGGGGTCTAAACCGGAAGCAGGTTCGTCCAGAATCAGCACAGACGGATCATGCGCCAGCGTGCGTGCCAACGAGAGACGCTGCTTCATCCCGCGACTCAGCTTGTCTACCATATCGTCCCGTCGATGCGCCAGATCAACCAGTTGCAGCAAATCATCGATCAAACGCTTGCGTTCTGCCTCTGGGATGTCGTAGCACGCCGCGAAAAAGTCGAGGTATTCCCACACGCGCATGTCGTCATACACGCCAAATTCGTCGGGCATGTAGCCGATAGATTTCCGCACGGCGCGAGGCTCATCGACGACAGAATGTCCGTTCACCCACGCTTCGCCCGATGTAGGGCGCGTGAGCGTGGTCAGCATACGCATGGTGGTTGTTTTGCCCGCGCCGTTGGGTCCTACGAAACCGTAAATTGATCCGGCGGGGACTTCCAGCGATAAGCCGTTCACCGCCGTGAACTTGCCGAACCGCTTGACTAACGTTTTTGTTTGAATGATCAAGTCTGTCATCGCTTACACAAGCCTCACTAACCAGAACAACTGCTTATCACTTAATTTCGTTTAAAGGTGGGACGGGGGGATGTGTCAGTTTAGGTTTATCCCCCATGATGCCTAAGATAAGCACGGGTATATCAATGTTGGACACGCCCCGACGCTGCAAGTCCCATACAAATTGCTCGAAATAGGATACGCCTGTAGACATTTCATCGGCAAAATCTTTGATCGGCACAATTTCTATGCCTACATCAATATGACCTAAATTGTGAAAAATGGTCATTTTGGCGCACACGTTGTAGACCATGAAGGCGTACTTGCCGAACTGTACCTCAACACCAACGCGATTCTTCACAAAGTCGATTTCTCGAAAAGCACCCGCGAATGAGGCAGCAGGTTGATACTCGGCGGTGTAGTATTCGGTTGGGTAATCACAATTGACTCGCTTACTAACCCAATTTTGACTGGAAAACCCGCCTTTAAACGCCACATTGAGCGATTTAGGGCTGTATAATAATCGTCCGATCATCGTCTGTTCATCACTGGCTTTTGTCTTATGCTGACTGCTTTCTACTTCACGAATGATGCCCAGTACTTCTGCTAGTTCTGTTGCATACTGCGTCTCAACGACTTCTCGCCCATTATTGAATGAATAGATACCTGCGACGATCATGGCGATTCGCTTTCCAACCATTCTGGGGGGACTTGAGCGACTCTCTCGCGTCCAGTCGGTTGATGTACGGGACGATCAATCGGTCGAGTTTTGAGTGTGCCGTTGTAATAGGCGGTGATTCGTTCGAGAGCCGTTTCGACATAGTTTGGTTCTTTTTCGCAGCCCATCGCACGACGATTATGCATGAGTGCGGCAATGAGCGATGATCCCACGCCTGCGAATGGATCAAAGACCAAATCATCTTCATGGGTCAGCGCCATGACACAACGTTCAACAAGCTCTACCGGAAATTGGCAAGGGTGATCGGTTTTTTCGGGATGATTCGATTTGACGTTCGGAATATCCCATAGGCAGTCTTCCCAGTCTTTTAGCACGATTTCCCAAATGTCGGACGGATTTTTGCCTTTCGGGTTACCGGAGGGTTGTCCTCGCTTGTCCCCCTTATAGTGTCGCTTGCCCGGATACTTGGACGGTACACGCACATCATCAAGATTGAAGGTATAGTGGTCGCTTTTAGTGAACCAGAGCAGCGTTTCGTAGCGTCCAGAAAATCGCTTTGAGGCGTGCAGTCCATGCCCAAAATGCCAAACGATACGATTTCGTAAAAACAATCCATGCTGCTTGAATAGGGGGTAGTAGAACATATCCAGTGGGAACACTTCGCCATCTTGGACGTAATTGCCTACCTGCCAGCATAGACTACCATCATTTCGGAGAACTCGGCATAGCTCCGTGATGATTTCCGCTTGGGTTTCGAGATACTTTTCTATCGAAACTCGATTTTCGTACACCTTGCCAAGATTGTAAGGTGGAGAAGTGACAATCAGATTCACAGACTGATCCGGCAGAGTGCGGACGAATGTTTCAACTTCACCGGTGTTTAGGACAATTCGTGCATCCGGTTCATAGGTCGGGTAAATTTTTTGATCAAGCGGAAAAAGTGGCAGAGTCATCAATATCTCCCCGTTTGGCTGATCGTGATGCGCCCCACGCGCAAATACCCACCCGCATCTTCAGAGAGGAAGCGCACGCGAACCGCGTTTTGCGCCCCTAAGAATCGCTGCGGATCGGGGATGTTTGCAAATTCATTGACCACGCGCACTTCTTCCCAATCCCCGATTGTCCAATCCCACAGGTAAGCAGGGATAGTACGTCCGCCGCTGTTCACGTTATCGACTTGCACGCGCAGTTCATCCACTTCGCTGAGGATTGCGTCGGGGAGCGGCGTATATTGAAACACGACTTCTTCCCCCGGCTGCATGTTGATAGAAACAGGGGCAATATCGCCCATGCCAAAATAATCGCGCACAACCCATGTAAACTGATCCGGCGAAATTGTGACCGTCCCGCTAGGAACATCGAGCGTCGTCTCAACTTCAACCAGATACAGCGTGGTATCTTGCGTGTTCCAGTTCGCGCCCGCTATTTCGAGGCTCAACGGCGCACGGTCAGACCATGCCGCGAGATACACGCGATCCCCACGTCCGGTTGTGCCGTAAGCATCATCTATGAACGACGATAGGAAGAACTGTCGCCTCTGGAGCGCCTGTTCTTCGGGCGAACTGCTAAACACCATGCGGGTAAACCCCGCGTTAACGTCTTCTGTGCTGAGGATGTCTTGCACGGTTTGTTTGTTCATGAATGCGTTCGTGCGTGAATTAAACGAGATCACGCCCGTCAGCGTTCGCATGACCGGAGAGGGCGATCCCACACCTGTCAGCGTGAGGTCGAAGGGGCGCACATCGCCGGGTTGCAGCGAGTCACCGAGTTGCAGCGTGACTCCCCGCGCCAGTAATACCGGATTCGTCAGGGTCATGTCGGTGTCATTGGTGATCGAACCGACCACCCGCTGCTGTCCTGCGATCTCATCAAACGTGACGGTGGCGCTCCCGCGAATGGAGGGTGCTTCGATGCTCGTGATCACGTTGAAACCTGCGATGAAACTGGCGTCCACCGTGAATTCTTCGGCGGTGAAGCCATCACGCTCCACAATTTCCACGCTGCTTTGCGTGTTGGTGTTCAAAAACCCGCTGGAGGTACTCACTCGCGGAATCGGGCGTAAGGCATCATCACCGCCGGAAAGGGTGTACTGCGTGCGGCGCGGCGACAGCAAGCCGACCAAGCCGTCAACGCGGGCGCGATCACTATTGCTCCACACCTGCACGACTGCCAGCCGATTGAGCGTGGCTTCGTTGCCGCGCAAATTCGCGCCGAAAATCCATGCGAGGGCGCTAAAGAGGATAATGAACGCGGGGATCGTGATCCACGCCCATTCGCGGCGATTAATCCGGCTGAGGATGAGATAGTTGAACGGACCGATCAAGCTGATGTACGCCACGAGGAATCCACACAGGGGCAAAATATCGGGCAGGGGGTCGTAACCGGGCAAAATCTCGACGGCACGGGTCGCGCTGTCCCAATCGACCATGCCATTTGTCCAACTAGGCTGTGATCGTAAACTCGTTGCCAGTGCAAACCACAAATCGCCCGTACCGCCCCACCCTCGTAACGGCGCGTCGGTGGGGTTCATCGTCAAATAATCGACTGTGCCGCCGCCCAACGAACGCCGCGCAATCAAGGGTTGATCGCCGCCTACCAGTGTAATCGCGCCTTCGGTGAGGTCGCCTGTGCTGACAACTGCTTGCTCGTTCAGGTCGTCGGACGGGATATTGAGCCACTCTGCCAGCGGCGCAAGTGTATCGACGGGGACGCTGTTGCGCGGCGTCAGCGGCAGTAGATCGGTCAAACCCGCGCTGGTCGCTTGCCAGTTCGCCCCGCCCGTCACCACCAGATGCCCACCGTTCGTCACCCAATCGCGGATTGCCGCCCGCTGTGCTTCGCTGAGTGCGCCCGTGTCTGCATCGTTGAACAGCAGCAAATCCACAGCATCGAGCGCGGCGGCGCGATCTGGAATTTGCGCCACGCCCCAATTCGCTTGATATGCGCTGTAGCCGCCTGTCGTGATGGCGTTCAGGTCAATGGAACCCACCGCCGACTCGGTGACGACGACATGCAAGCGGTCTTGACTCTGAATGGATCGGGCATTGGCTGTAGTTTGGGCGACCACGACGCCCGCATCGTCAATCAGTTCGATACGAATTTGAGTGGCAAATGCCCGCGCCGTGATGTACAGAATCGCCGTTTGATCCCCGTTGCGCGGCAAAGTAATGGGCGTGCTGTAGGTGTTGGTGATACCGTTGCCCGACGTTTCGGGGCGCACGACCAGCCGCCCGCTCACGTTATCGCCCGCGTTCGTCAGGTGAACGCTGACAGGCATCCAGCCGCCATCGCGGAAATAGCCGTCAAAGCCTGCTTCGGCAGTCAGCACGATCAAGGTTTGATCTTGCGCGAATGCGGGGGTGGTGAAAGCGAGTAAGAAGATCAAAAGCGCAATGAACTTACGCATACGGTGTATCATCCTTAGAAGACTTCCACACAAATTGTAACATGCTTGTTCGGATCGCTGTCACCGCTTCCCTTAAAGTCAAAAGTTGAAAGTGAAAAGCTAGGAATTTGACGCCAAACAAGCCCTTACTTTACACTTTGTTCTTTCAACGATCAGTTCTCGATTAGGAAACCAATTTGCAGGCTGTCTATGAACTTCCCTCGAAACGTTTTCACCAAACCGCACCCCTGTTCGCCCGTGCATGGTTTGATGAAATGTACATGGAATCGGTTTTGTTGGGACGCCAACCCGGTCG
>JBBQRJ010000366.1:0-5219 GCA_038214955.1 Aggregatilineales bacterium
ATCAGCTTTCTCGATCCCAAACCACAGCGCGTCTTAGTTCAAGTCAAAAGTGGCAAGGTCAAACCGAGCGATATTCGTGATTTAGGGCATGTGATCGAGCGCGAAAAAGCAGCAATAGGGGTGTTCATCACTTTAGAAAAAACGTCACGCGACATGCAAACCGAAGCATTAAGCGTAGGCAAATATCGCTATGCAGATACAGAACGTGAATATCCTAAGTTGCAAATCTTGACGATTGAAGAACTGTTGAATGGGGCGACGATCAATATGCCGCCTACGCAGCATACTTTCCAAAAAGCTGAACGGGTGAAAGATGATGGCGGGGCGGTTCAACAAACCCTGCCAGAGAAATCGAAACGCAAGAAAAGCGGCGGTGGAGGAAGGAGCGGTGGCAGCGATTCGCTACTGTTGCAATCCTCTTTGTTCTAAGGAGTGAATATGCAACCTGAACGGGGACGACCTCACATGACCCGCTACGGGATCGCACAGGGCGAAAAAGGCATGATCGAATGGGCGTGGGTCGATGAGCAGTTGACCAAAGCCCGCAATTACTGGATTGCCACTGTAACGCCGGACGGCAAACCGCACGCCGCGCCCGTATTTGACTCTGCCCTTGAAATCCTATTAGAATGTTTTCTAAAGGAGATGGCAGATGAAGAATCTCTCAACATTAGATACGATCTTGAAGCGACTGGCAGTTGATGATGTAATCGGGGATCCGAAAGGACTCCCTGCTGCTGCTTATATCCGTGTATCTTCAGAGGAACAAGCCAAAGAAGGGAGAGATGGTCTGCCACGCCAGATTGAGCATATCAATGAAGTGGCGCTAAAGGCAGGATACCGCATCTCTCTCAAGGACATTTACGCCGATGATGACAGTGGCTTTGAGTATGAGTACCGCATAGGACTCAACAACCTCCGTAGAGACTATAACCAGCACCGGTTCTCAGCAGTTGTCATGGAGCATTTAGATCGTCTTGCACGAACAGGGTGGCATCAAGGACTACTACTCCACGAGATGAAGACTAAGAAGCTATCTCCTGTCTTCTGGAAAGAATTCTCCTCAGAGATAGAACGTGCCGTGATGGGCGCTATCTCTGAACAGGGGATGCAGCAATCTAAGGAACGGATGAAGAGTGGTACGCAGTCTAAGGCACGAGATGGACGGGTTACTGCTCGTACTCCTGCATTCGGCTATCGTTTCGTAGATAAGCATGGAAATGAAAGCGCGGAATCACGGCGCCATACGTACTACGCAGTCTATGAACCTGAAGCATTCATTGTTCGTGCTGCGTTCTCTAAAATCGCCTATGAAGGAATGAGCCTACGCGCAGTTGCCCTATATCTTCGTAATCAGCACACATCAAAAACATGGGATGGCAGTAAAGTACAACGACTGATTACGAATCGTCTCTATATGGGTGAATTCATTCATGGGCGCATGGAAGCAGTGAAGACGCCGAAGTATGACAGTGTTGGAAACTATATTGGCATGGGCATCCATCACAAGGAACGTTCCGAAGAGGAATGGATACGAGTTACTGTGCCTTCTATAGTCGATGTGCGAGTCTGGAATGACGCACAGCAAGCCTTAGAGAAGAACAGTATCATGGCAACCCGCAATGCCAAGAATGAATATCTTCTGACAGGCTTGGTCAAATGCGCTCATTGTGGATGTAGTCTTAGTGCTTCAATTAGTCGTGGTCAAAACCGCGAGAGTATGTCCTACCGCTGTTCTAAGAAAAATAACGATAAAGCAGATTGCCCTCAGAAGAATATCGTCACTCACAAACTAGATAGCGCGGTATGGCAAGCAGTCATTTCTATCCTGCTTGATCCGAAACTCATACTCGAATCCCTAGACCGCAAACTCACAAGTGGGCGTAATGAGCAACTGCAAACTGAACTAGATTACATCAAAAGCAAACTAGCAGAACTTCCTACACGAGATCACAAGCTGGAACTAGCCTATGAAGCTGGAGCCTATGATGCAAAAGAGTTTGCCGCCAAACGTAAACTGCTACGCTTAGAACAAACTCAATTCGAGGAACAATATCGACTCCTCTCTTCAAAGGTCGTCACACCAGATCAGATAGAAGAGCAGAAGCAGCACCTTCTCAGCATGTGCAACCGCGCAAGAGATATGAATCTGACTCATGAAATCCCCCTTGCCGCAAAGAAGCGTATCCTAAAACTCATGGTCAATCGCGTGATTGTAGATACTGTAGCCGGAATACTGACAATTGAAGGTATAATAAATCTGGATGTGAATATTGATTACGTCCGGTCACAGCCGTGAAACCAAAAAGCGTGTTCCCGTTCGCGCACGAGCGGGCGATCTGCCCCAACATAAACCGGAACGTCACCCCGCCCGCACATCTGCGCGGTGTACAGGGCATTGCGCGATCCCTGTTCGATGGGCATGTTGCCGTTGACAATGGTGATAGCTTCCACTTCGACATCGGGCGCACGCAGCGCCATGATCAACGCGACGGCATCATCTGAAGCAGTATCCGTATCAATGATGAATTTTCGAGCCATGAACCACCCTTAGTACGCTGCGAATGGGCAAAGTATAGCGCGTTAAGTCGTGAGTATCCCCCGTAATTGCCGCGCTGTCTCGGTGACATGCGGCGCTACTAAGATTTCGTGTTCGGCGTTCATGTCAATGCGTACAAACTCGCCCCGTGCAATAGACTGCCAACCGCTCAGTGCCTCGTCGGTGTTTTTGTCGAGTCGACTGCTAAAAAAGATGATCTTGCCGCTGTAAGGCTTCGGTTGATAGGGGGTGATCAGGGCTTCGATTTCGTCACGTACCCGCAAATTCGCTTTATCTTTTTCCGTCCCCGTGATCTGTTTGGTCAGGTTACGGCGCAGTCGAAACGCGGCTTTTCGCATTTGTTTAATGCGTGATTGTTCAGTAATTTCTTTAACCGCCTCGGTATAGGCGAAATAGGTATCTAGCAAGATGACACCAAGCGGAGGTTTTCCCGCTGCCGTCAACTGCTGCGCCATTTCAAACGCAATTTGACCGCCCACCGATGCACCAATCAAGTAGAACTGAGTTGACGGCAGGGTACGCTCGATCTGCTCTATGTAGTGGCGTGCCAATGCTTCTGGCGATTGGAATTTAGGAACCCGTATATCATAGCGGGGATGCTGGAACGCATACAGCGGATAATCATGACCCAATATGCCGCACAACTGGCGAAAGTGCATAGCATAACCGTTGTGTCCGGGAATGCCTATCAACATCGGTTTTGTACCATAGGGATTTAACGGCACAAGCGGCGAGAGTATGGGACTTCCTCGATCAATGTACGCGCCCAATTTAGCCAGCGTGGGATGTTCGTAAATAACGGCAGGTGTCACAGTCGTATTGAAATGGGTGTTCAGTTCTACGATAAGCCGCATCACGCCTAGCGAGTCCCCGCCGAGGTCGAAGAAGTGATCATCACGCCCAAACTGCTTGACGGGTAACACTTTCTGCAACAGCGGAAGCAACCGTGTTTCTGTCAGTGTGAGGTCGCTCATTATGCTGACGCTTGACTCACTGACAGGGACGGGAAGCTCTGCCATATTGACCTTGCCGCCTAGCAAACGGGGCAGCGCATCAAGAACGACGAACTGCGCCGGGATCATGAAGTCGGGTAGCGTTTGAGCGAGAAAATCGCGCAGTTGGGGAACAGACAGCATCACGCCCGTGCGCGGTACGACATAACCAACGATCCGGTTCATGCCGTTGTCCGTGAAGACTTTAATCGCCGCATGAACAACGTCCGGGTGCTGGCGAAGCGCGTTCTCAATGGGCAGTAGTTCGACGCGAAAACCGCGAATTTTGACCATCGAGTCGTTTCGTCCCAAGTGGACAAGATTGCCATCAGGCAGGAACTTACCCATGTCGCCTGTGCGATACAGCGTATACGCGGGATCAAGCGGGTCACGCACAAATTTCTCGTTGGTTTGTTCAGGCGCATTCCAGTACCCGCCCATGTCGCGCTTGTTGCGAACGACCATTTCACCGATTTCACCCGATGGCAGGGGGTTCAAATCGGCGTCGCAAATGATGACATTAATATCCCCGATAGATTTACCAATGGGAACAAGCGCCCCGTCAATGACGGTATCATGCGTGGCGACGAATCGTGCAATTGCCCCGATTTCGGTTGCTGCATAGAAATTGATGAACATCGTTCCCGGTACTGTGCTTCGCTTAAGCATGTCGAGGTCTGCTGCAAGCAGGGGTTCAGTGCCTAAATCGAGTCGTTTGATAGTCTTGATCGGTTCTTCAAGAACAGTGCTAAAAATAGTACGGGCAAGACTTGGAATCATAAAGCAGTAGGACACGCCGTTGTCGGCAATCCAGCGAAACAGGGACTCTGGTGTTTCACGGGTCAGGTCAAGCCAATCGGCTGTGATGCCGTTGTATAACGCGCCCATAAAGTGATACCCCCCGGCATTGGAAGCAATTAAGCCAAAGCCGAGGGTGCAAATGTCATCCCCTTGCACCTGTGACGACTGCGTAATCAGGTTTGCGACATGCCCCTGAGTCCAGCGCACGGCTTTAGGGACGCCGCTGCTGCCAGAGGTAAAACCCAGAATCAGCGCGTCATCGAGCGAAACATCAAGCGCCAAGTTTTCTGGCGTGCCTTCCGCGCTGGCATAATCAATCACAATGACGGGCTTACCCGCGCTCAACGATTTTGCCGTTTCCTCATTGGCACGATCTGTAAGCCATGCGCCGACATTCACTTGCTGCAAAATGGCTTCTTTCGCCGGAGTGGGCATTCGCGTATCCAGAACCACGCGGCAGCAGCCCGCTTTACTCACCACCGTGAGCGCGATCACACCATCAATGTTGTCATTGGTCAGCACGACCACAAACGAGCCTTTTGGCGCAGCGGTGTGAAGTTGAGCCGCAAACGTGTTCGCATAGGCGTTATATTCACCATAGGTCATCCAACGTTCGCGCATTCGCAGCGCGTAATGGTCGGGGCGTTGTGCGGCGTGGGCTTCGACTGCTCCATGTAAAGTAATCAGACTTGCAGATTCACTCATGATTTCCCCAGATGAATTTAGTTACTCACCTTACGCAGATCGTTATTTCTGACCCCACCCCCGACCCCTCCCCGAATTCGAGGAGGGGAGCAAGCAGACTCCTGTTGGCGCCCTCCCCTGAATTCGGGGGAGGGAGGCGAGCGCAGCGAGCGGGGTGGGGG
>JBBQRJ010000367.1:0-5191 GCA_038214955.1 Aggregatilineales bacterium
GGGCTACGACGTGTATAAAGTCCGTTTAGCAAATCCGTCGGCGGGACGCGGTAAACGCGGTGGATTTCGCGTCGTTTATTATGTTCGCCTCGCTGACCATGTGATCTTATTGACGATTTATTCCAAAACGCAGCAAGAAGATATTCCCACGCAAGCGATTCAAGATTTGATCAACGATGTACTGAAAACACAGGAAAACGACGCTAATGACTGACAAACCTGCCAATCCTGACTTTATCTATATCAGGACGATTGGGCGCAAGACGGGCAACCCGCACACCGTCGAAATCTGGTTTATGGAACATGAAAGCGCGTACTACGTCTGTTCGGGACAGCGTGAAAATGCCGATTTTGTGAAGAATATCCTCAATAACCCGGCAGTGACATTCGGCTTTGGCGGTTGGACTGCCTCGCATGTTCCCGGTATGGGGCGCGTGGTCAGCGAACCGGAATTGACTCAAATCCTCACCCAGAAATATGATCAAAAATATAATTGGAGCGATGGCTTATTTGTAGAGATCAAGCCGTAAAAATCCGCTTAGATACAACCACCGTTATACTTGTGAGAGTGATTAGCCGTTCGCTTTTAGCTAAAAGCGAACGGCTAAAAACATTTGCTTTCAACCGTATAAAAAGGATGTTTTGACATGGGTGAATTTTCGGGGAAGGTCGTTGCGGTCACGGGCGCGTCGGGCAATTTGGGGAGCGTACTTGTGCGGCAGTTCGCCGCAGAAGGGGCGCGGCTCGTCCTGCTTGATCGCACGGCGGAGAAATTGCAAAAACTCTCGGCAGAATTAGGCGGCGAGTCGATGTCTGTCACGGCTGACCTTGCCGATCCCGCTTCTGTTGATCAACTGATTCGTGATGTCGAGGCGCGTTTCGGACAAATTGACGTGCTGGCGCACACTGTCGGCGGCTTCGAGTCGGGCGCAACGGTGTACGAGTCCGAGTATGAAGTCATGGAACGGATGCTCAACTTGAACGTGCGCCCCGTGTATGTGACGGCAGGTCGCGTGGCGCGGCATATGGTGGAAAAAAGCGTGCGCGGGAAAATCGTCGTCGTGCTGGCGCGTTCCGGCTTAAAAGGATTCGCGGGTGGCGCAGCCTATACCGCCAGCAAAGCCGCCGCGCAGCGCGTGGTCGAAAGCCTTGCGGCGGAAGTGCGCGATAAAGGGATTCACGTTAACGCCGTGATGCCAAGCACCATTGACACGTCCGCCAACCGCGCATCAATGCCCAACGCCGACTTTAGCAAGTGGGTGACTCCCGACGACATTGCGAATACGATCCTGTTTCTCGCGTCAGATCGGGGCAATGCGTTCTATGGCTCTAGTTTAGAGGTGTACGGACGCGCCTAACGGCGATCATTGCCGTCGTCAAAAATGCCCGTCGGGTGACAGCCCACATCGCGCCGAATCGCGTCCGATTCTAAGGCGCGAAAGGTGGCGGATTGTTCGACATCTGGCGGGTATTCGGCATTCTCAGCCCATCCGTTTTGCACCAGCAGCGCGTTGACAAACTGGTTACTGACGTACACGTAACGCAGCAGCCGCCCATACTGATCGGTGTTGCTGGTATCGCGCACCAGCGTGACCGTTTGCCCTTCCACCAGATCAGCGTTCGCTTGCGTTGCATTGCTATAGCAGGGTTCTTCGCGTTCCGGCGTGTTGACCCCGATGTAGCGCACGCGGTAGCCTACCCCGTTGATGTCTACTTCGATGGTGTCACCGTCTACAATACGAGTCACTTGCGCGGTTTCGCCGCCGCTGATCACACTGCCGCCAGCGTTATTTGTATCTAAACTGCACGCCGCGAATAAAAACAGGGATAGAATAGAGATCAATTGAATGGATAAACGGCGAATTTTTGTAGGGACAAGACCTGTCTTGTCCGTTCTAAACCCTGTCGTATCACGTAAAAGTGCCATGTTCAGCCTTGACAGTTCGTCATATAATTAAAGACAGCATTGAGTTTACCATTAATTAGGTGATGCTCGTGGATGAAATTCTAATACTCGCTGAACCACGCCCTACCCGTGCAGATGCGCTAAAAAACCGTAATTTGTTACTCATGACAGCGCAAAAGCTGTTCGATGAGAAAGATGTTGCGTCGGTCACGATGTCGATGGTGGCAGAGGAAGCCGGAGTCGGTAAGGGGACACTCTATCGCCATTTTCCCAATGGCATGAGCGATTTATGCCGCGCCATGCTGGACGAATGCCAGCGCGACCTACAAGATCGCACGTTAGCGCGGTTGCGGGCAGGCGGCGATCCTGTTGATCACCTGAGCTGGTTTTTGAGCGAAACACTCACGTTTGTCGAGGGGCATCGCCCCATGCTCATGATGATGGAAGGCATCCCCACGAAGCTGGCTCACCCCGCGCATTGGTGGTGGATGCAAACTATTCGCGGCTTGCTGGCACAAATTCGACCCGATATTGACCTCGATTACGCCGCTGATGTGCTGTTCGTGATGCTTGACCCGCGCACGCTTCAGTTTCAACGCGAAACACGCGGTTACTCGTTAGAGCGTGTCACCGATGGCATTATTGCCGTTGCCCATCGGCTGATGAGCTAACCCCCCCCTTCCAAAATCACAGGTGAAAGTAGAAAACGGACTTTAGTCCGTTTTCTCATGAATCGCTTATCTTGGATTGGCGCGTCGTGTGCTATAGTGAATTTTATAAGCGGACTACAGTCCATTTCGATAATCAATCAGGAGATTAACCCTGTGGCAACATGGAATTTTGACCCAACACATACCTATGCTAGTTTCTCTGCGCGTCATATGATGATCACGACTGTGCGTGGTCGCTTTGCTGCTCCCATCGTGGGCAAGCTCGAATTTGACCCCGCTAACCCGGCAGCAACCACCGTTGAAGCCACCATCGACGCGACCAGCGTCACCACTGATCATGCAGATCGTGACAATCATCTGAAAAGCCCGGACTTTCTCGATATTGCGAACTACCCGACGATCACCTTCAAGAGTACCCGTGTCGAAGTGACGGGCGACGACACCGCCAAGATGCACGGTGACCTCACCATTCGCAATGTGACCCGTCCAGTCGTGTTGAATGTTGAATTCGCGGGTTTGACCACCGATCCCTGGGGTGGCAAGCGTGCGGGTTTCACGGCAGAAACCAAGATCAACCGTGAAGACTGGGGCTTGGTTTGGAACATGGCGATTGAAGCGGGCGGCGTGCTGGTCGGCAAGGACATCAAGCTGAACCTCGACATTGAAGCCGTCCTCGTGCCGGAAACCGAAACCGTCAACGCAGCAGGGGCGTAAGCCAACCTCACCCCCCGACTCGTTGAAGTCCCTCTCCTGCCCTTGGGAGAGGGATTTAGGGTGAGGCGCTCTTTGCATGAAAAATAGCCTCACCCCCCGACCCCCTCTCCCAAAAGCAGGAGAGGGGGAGACAGTTCACATCAATACCCTCGAAATTTTCTGGCGACCCGCTTCGCGGGATAGGTAAAAGAATCAGAAGGACAGAACAACAGAAATCAGAATGTCAGAACATCATTAAGAGAGGGCACAGCAACGAAACCCCCTGACGAAGTCCCCGTAGCGGGGATGGCTCCTGTAACGGTAATCGCAGCGGAAGTAGTCGGTAAGATTGACGCCCCACGAGCCGCCGCGCAGCACACGATATTCTACGCTCATATTAGTATCGTTCTTTTCGTTATCATAATCTGTGAGGCACCATTCCCAGACGTTACCCGCCATATCGACCACCCCGAACGGGCTGTCGCCTTTGCCCTCATACTGGCGAACGGGCGTAGTTTTGCCGATCCCTTTTTTATCGACATTGTTGTTACATCGGTTTCCGTCCCACTGATCGCCCCAAGGATAAGCGCGTTTGTCATCCCCTTGCGCGGCATACTGCCACTGATCGTCCGTCGGTAACATGATCTTTTCGCCTGTCACATCGCTCAACCACAGGCAGAGCGCCACCGCTTCGAACCACGACACCCCTACGACGGGCTGTTCCGCGCCGTTAAAGTCGGCGTCTGTCCAGTAGCGGGGTTCAGTCCATTGTTTGCTTTGCCGTAATTGCCAGCCGTCGGCAGTCCACCATTTTTGAGTCGTGTACCCGCCCGCTTGGATGAAGGGGGCAAACTGTGCGTTGGTCACGGGGTATTTGGCGATGCTGTAGTCCTTGCCCGGAATATCCACCCATGCGAACGGCGCGGGCAAAATCTCTGGTACGCGAGATTTCCGCACGGGCGGCGCTTTTACTTGCTCCCCTCCTTGAATTCGGGGAGGGGCAGGGGGTGGGGTCTGCTTTTCGGCAGGTGGGGTCTGAACCTTAAGCTGTTCACACAGAGTCGCCAACCCCTCAGGATCGTAATCAGGAAATTCTTTGCGAAAGTCCGCAAATTCCTCACAACTTCGCGCCCGCGTCCGCTCTCGCTTGCTCAAGGCCACAATAGGTGTGTAATCGTGCTGCACCTTTTTCAGATAGGTTTGCTTTTCCAGTTCGGCTTCTGCTTCTTCTAGCATCCCTTCGATGATACGGGCGCGGCGTCCAGCAAGGTTTTTCGCTTTTGCCGCCAAAAGCAGCGACACAGCGCGATCAAAATCTCCTTTGTCGAGCGCATCTGCCGCATCATCGATCACCTTATCAGAAGAATCTCGTTCAAGCGGACTTGGTTCTGTTAGCGAAGGTAGCGCAGTTTGAGCCGCTGGTTTCGCCCGCTCCGCAACAGTGATCGCGTTGAGCAGCACATACATTTGCTCCATACCATCGCTCAAATCTGCGTAATGGATTTGACTCATCGTTTCGGGGATGTTAGTTCGGGCTTGGATCAAGACGGGAAAGATTGCCTTACCCAACTGGTTCGCAATAGCAAATTCCTTTTGGCAGTATTCGGACACCACCGACTCTGGCGATAAAAGATAAACAAAGCCTTGAGAGTCGTGCAACCGCTGCTGAATTTCCAGCCACCAATCTTGTCCAGCGAACAAACGATGATCGTACCAAACATCATGAATATCGCTGAGGCGTTCAACAATTTGCTTGCACAACGGACGATCTACGCGAGCGTAACTGATAAAGAGTTTCATAGAGGCAAACCTAACGGCATCAAACGATATACCCGTTAATAGTAGCACATCCAAGCGTGTGAAACCTCACAATTGGCGCACTAACTCACGTCCGTTATAATCGGGGGAAAGACTTGCAATA